>JBOEGA010000024.1:0-59695 GCA_050633205.1 Methyloligellaceae bacterium
TGGGGAGGAAGAATTTCCTCTTCGCAGGATCTGATGCCGGAGGGGAACGGGCAGCTATGCTGTACTCTCTCATCCAGACTGCAAAGCTGAATGATGTTGATCCGGAAGCCTATCTGCGTGATGTGCTTAGGCGGATTGCTGACCATCCTGTGAACCGGATAGAGGAGCTGTTGCCCTGGAACTATATGGCAAGTGAATAGGCCACGTGTGAGGCCGAACGGTTACTTCCTTTTAGGGCCTGAGGCAATACAAATGCTACCTGAGCGCTCGTAAATTTCTTTTTCTTCATGGAATTATCCTCCTGCCCCAAGGGGGTATAAATAGAAAATTCCAGTGTTTCCTGTGCCAACCTGGAAATGGTTGGCACTATAGTAGTAGCAAGCACTGTTATACCGTTCCGTTATTTTTTTGATATATTAGTGGGGCTACAATTAAAATAATACATGCACTTATAAGAGAGAGGTTGAGAACTAATATAGTAGCCATTTTCAGGCCTCCATAGAGATAAGGCCAGATCATAAATACTATAGCAAAGCCCAGGAGTTTCAGTGCGGTAAAATAGATGTATGCTGAAATAGATGCGATAATTTGTAGAATAGATAATTTGCTAATTAGAAAGAGCCCAAGTGTGATGGCACATATGCCAATTACGCTGTAGGAATAGAACAGATTTTCCAGGATTCCAATTGGATTATTAATGTCTTTGTCTAAAAAAAAATCAAGAGTGGTAATAAGTAACAACAGCAGCAATATGTAAGTTGCACCGAGGTAAGTGCTCCAGTTTTTTAGTAGAATATGGTTTATAGCCAGAAGACATAAAAGGGTTAGTATGGTTATACTGGATAGAAGTTTACTGCCCTCAAAATCATAATAAGCCATAGCACACGTATATGACAATATATATGAAAAAGAACAGTTTAAATTTTCTACATAGTTTTGTGAAAGATCAATGATAGAATACTGTTCTATGGAATATATTATAAGTATCAACGAAACCGTCAATATTACTTTTATTATTTTGTCTGCCTTATTCATTAAAATTATTATCCTGCTTTTAATTATTAAGCAGCCTTGTTCTCTTTCACCATGAACTCGTCTACCAGCTTGTAAGATACTTCTGTAGAAGTTGCATTGTGTTTAGTGGTTCTTATTGGAAGTACATGTGTTCCTTTATTGCCAGTGATCAGCACAACAAAACCTAAAAGAAAAATCAGGATGTAAACAGCAATAGCTGTAATTGTTAAAATAGTCATAGTTTTAATTCCAATTATTTATATTTTTCAGTCTGCTTTGATATTCGAAATCGTTTGGTTTTCGTCCATTTAACGTTTCCTCCACTAATCTTGTCCGACATTAACCTGCCAACAGCATGTACAGATGCTACCATCGTGATTATGGAAGAAAATAACATTAGTGGAGCGTATCTTAAAACATTTGTCTGGTTATCAATTTTAGATGCTACTGCAACCTGAAAAAAAGTAGATAAATTACCCAAACCAATGAAGAGAGAGAAAAATAATATGAGGTAAGCAGTCGTAAACTCTGTTTCACTTATGAGGGGCAGTACCAAAGAGGCAGGTATTGCAAAAAAGGATAAAACAGGAAACAGGTAAAAGAGAAGTATTAGAGAAGCATCTAGTCTTTGCAGTAACCTTCTTTTGCTGGTGAACAAAGTTGAAAATAGATATTTAAACAAACATTCATTGTGCCCATAGGCCCAACGCCACACTTGTTTATAACGAGTTTGCCAATCCTCCGGGACTTCTTCATAGCATGTGGCTTTATTGAGATAGGCAACGTTTAAACTATTTAAAAATAGCCGGTATGTAAGGTCTGTATCTTCTGCAAGAACTCCTTCAGACCAGCCACCTACCTGTTCCAGGGAAGCCACGCGTATAGCGCCACAAGTTCCGCCAAACTGCGGAAGTAAGTTCCAATGCTGACGCATTTGCAAGTCAACGGCATAACCCCCACGCCGTTCCAGATCCAGAAGCATCGTCAGAAGATTGGTGTCAGCATTGTACGGGACAACGCGTCCCATCACTGCTCCAATACCAGGATCTTCGAAAGGAGCAATAAGTTTTAGAAGCAGGTCAGATGATGGGAGGTAATCCGCGTCAAACAGCACAATTATCTCACTTTTTACCTGTTGTATGGCGTGTTGTAAGGCTGCGGGCTTTCCCGGTTTGTCTCCAGTTTTTCTATGAAGAACGTTAATGAACTCATATTGTTCTGCAAAGCTGTCGGCTATTTGGCCAGTTTTATCAGATGATCTATCGTTAATTACAAGAATATTTAATCTGTTGCGGGGGTAGTCGAGCGAGCTCATACATTGGAGGCTACCGTGCAGAACGTCCTGTTCGTTATGCGCTGGAATAAGGATAGTAACTGATGGAAGTTTGCACATTGATTCTCTGACAGTTATGGACACCTTTTTTGAACCTGGTAATAGGTTGGCACCTATAGAAAAAATCAGCTGACGCAAAATAATTACTAATGAAAGTAATGCGGAGGTGCCAACAAGAATAATTAAAAAAATCTCAAATCCCCAAAAGTATGACATTAGCATTACCTTGAGTTCTTATCCGGAAATACCATAATGCTGATTTTATATTGCAAACTGAGGCATTATGTACTTTTGGTATCTTATTTAAAAATGATATTTTATACCGGCATTGCCACCCAATATTTCATAGTCATTCAAATCTGTATATTCGCCTGAGATTGTCAGTTCCATATTTTTATTCAGGAATATCCCCACGTGAGGGCGCACTGAATAGTAACTCAAACCAATTTCGGACAGATCCAAGACTGATGAGTAACTGGATTTTCCACCTTCAAAGGTTAATCCCATGCTGTATTTTTTGTGCTCGGAGAATGTAAAATCAATTCCGCCACTCGGACTTGTTTTATTTCCTGGGGTGGAGAATACAACTCGTCCAAAGGCCTGCAATATTAGGCTTTTCCCATACCCGACTGAAAAATATTTAGTAGCATTAGTATCAAGGCTAACTTCTTCTGCCGTATTCCTGTAACGTCTGTGGGTTACTGAGGGGGTAAAAACGAAGCCAATTTCCGGACTAGTTTTATAAGATATTTCACCTCTTATGAGTAGTTCCGGTAAAATTCCATCATTATCTGTGCTTGTACCTATAATAGCTTTTATGGAATGGTTACCTGTTATGTAAGATAATCCGGCGGCAATATAGGAGGAGTCTTCTTCCCTATTCATATTTAGTAATTCTGCATGAATGCCCATCCCATTATTATAGTACATATTCGCAAATACGGTGCTGTAAGTACGATCACTATAACCCTGATTGAGGTTTTGATGGCCGCCAAGTATATATATGTCAGCATCTTTCAAACCCATAGCGTCGATATTTGTTATCGCGGAGAATGAAATGACAATAAGTAGGAATGCCTTTGATATGTAACGCATAATTGATGAAATCATAATGATATTCCTGCAACTTTTTTAAAATGATTATTTTGAATTGTCTTATCAAAGGGAGATAGAAATTCATCAATCGTATCGTGTTGTTCTCCATACATTGATGAGTGAAGGACTGACATAATACGTTGAGATGCTTTTCCGTCGCCAAATGGGCTTCTTAGGGAAAATTGAAAGCTTTTTGCACGGCGGGTATTTAGTATTTGATGTGCGGCAACAACGATATCTTCACAGTTGGTTCCGACGAGATGAGCAAGCCCCGTATCCAAAACTTCGGGTCTTTCGGTTATATTTCTCATAATTATAAGTGGTTTGGAGAGGCTGGGGGCTTCTTCCTGAATACCACCAGAGTCTGACAGTATAAGTGAAGAACTCATCATCAGATATACAAACTCAAGGTAACCAACTGGCTCTATCAAGTGAATGTTAGGAAGATTACCTAGTGCCTGATTTACAGGTGCATATACATTTGGGTTCAGATGAACTGGATAAATTATTTCTGTATCTGATCGTTCGGCAAGTTGTTTAAGAGCGCGACATATATTATCAAGTCCATCACCAAAATTCTCTCTTCTGTGACCAGTAACCAGAACAATATTTTTATTATTGCAAGTGAATGGAAATCGTCTTTTGAGATCAGCTTTAAGTTGATCATTATTTGTTATATGTAGTGTTGTTTTATGCAGTGCATCAATCACTGTATTGCCAGTTATGTGGACTTTGTTGACAGCTACGCCTTCTTTGTAAAGATTTTCGGCAGCTCTTCTTGTTGGTACAAAGAAGAAGGAAGATGCAATATCAATTACTCTGCGGTTAAATTCTTCTGGCCATGGTTGCGAGAGGTCGCCACTTCTCAGGCCCGCTTCCACATGGCCGACCTTTAGTCCCTTGTTAAAACAGGCAATTGCAGCGGAAGCTGCTGAAGTTGTATCGCCATGTACTAGAGTTACATCAGGTCTGTAAATATCAAGAATTGAATCAAGTTTTTTTATTATAGATGAAGTAAGATCATTGAGAGTTTTACATGAGGACATTAAGTCAAGATCAATATCAGGTGTAATGTCAAAAAAGTTCAAAATTGGCTTCATCAATTCTCGATGTTGACCAGTAGATAACACTATGTGTTTGTCGTTATTATAGTTTTTACTCTTCAAACAGGAAATTACAGGAGCCATTTTAATTGCTTCAGGACGTGTACCAATAATAGATAAGCTCAACATTAGAATATTCTACCGTGCACTTGAAAATATGATGTAATATGTTAGTTAAAATAAATAATCTTCTAATATCTATTGATATTATGCTTTCGGTATATCATCATGATAATAAGTCGGTCGAGGTGTTTTTTTTATTGAACAGGGTTTTGAAATCAGATGTTGCGTGTATACATCATTTGTAAAGAAGGCATTTTATAATTTCGTATAACCAGATGTTTGCTATCGATTTGTAGCTATTTATTAGAATTAAAGTTCATATTTTTTTATATTAATTGAGTATGCAAATGTATTATAAGAAAAGAAATCACTTAACAGTTTTGGTATTTATCGCAATTAGTTGGCTTTTGGAAAGTTGCGTCAAGATTCAGGTTTCTGACCAAATGATGTCCTCTCATATGAACTCTCTCGTGATGCATGATCTGAGCGGTGAAATTGTGGGGGGAGATGGAGAAGGGGAACTATTAGCCTTCTTATTCAAGCATGTTCCGTATAAGCAGGTAAAACCAGATACCAAAGAGTATAATAAAAAGATTGGACGTGTATCAGGTGGCAGCTGTGAGGTTTTAACTTTTGCAGTTCGGGCTCTTGAGAAGTATCCCGATAAGGCCAAGCTTAGGGAAAACATAGTTCAATTGGCGGACTGGATCACCGGATTGCAGATTTCAGATGATAAAAGCGCTGCTTATGGTGGAGTTCCGTCCACTCCAGATTTACCTTATCCCTCTAATAGTTATTACTATACTGCTGACGCGGCTTTCTGTGGAGAGGCTATGTTTGAGGTATATGATCGTACTCAGGATAAGAGGCATCTGAAGTCAGCTTTAAGATTTGCCTCGTTTATAAAAAGCACGAACAAAAAACTGAATGAGCTAGCTAATACAGGCAAGCAATCTGGTGGTTTTTGTGAATACGTGGTTTTGAAAAAGGAAGGAGCAGTATGGAATTGTGATGTGTATACTAAAAACCTTATTGCATTACCTGTATTAAAGAGAGCAACAGATCTTTCTGGAGACATTTCTTATATGGAGGTCGCGCGAAATTCCCGAAGTTTTCTTGTGTCTGGACTGGCAGGTGCTTGGGAATTTGCTAACTTTAACAAGCTAAAGAAGAATTGCAAGTCTGCTTCTTGTGGAGGGTACTGGAGCCGTATTAAGGGACCAAAGGGGCAGAGAGATTATTTCGTGTATGGAGACACACTTGCTTATGGATTGCGTGGTCTGTTTCAATTTGAAGGAGGCTCCAAAACAGTGCAGAGCCTTTACATAAAGTTTTCGTCATTCAAGGGGAAGCATGCAAAAAGTAAAAAGTATGATGGACGTATAGCGTTTGCGGGGTATATGAAGCCAAAGCAAATGGCTCCAGATGAGTTCAGTGCTTATTATGATCTTGTGACTCTAGGAATTCTCCACTCTATTCGAAATAGGTTATATCCTTCACATTTTCGAATTGCAGATTCTGTCTTAAAATCAAAAGTAAAAAATATTTCCAAACTATCCTGGCGTATGGACTTCGATCTAACGACCGCAACAGATGAATATATTGATTTGGTTACTATTGCAAACTTAGGTCAGGCCCTGCTGTAATAGGATTATATAAGATAAATAATGTTCAATAAATAATTTATCTTTAAGGTGTGAGTTTTTTTGTGTTTTGTTTCTGGGATTTAAAGTTTGGAAAACTAAAAAAGTGGGTAGTTGCAATTATTATTTTTCCAAAACACATAATATTATGTTAAGGTAATGCTGAATTTTATGGTCGTTGGTATTTTATTGTCATTTAAATATTGAGGTGTGCGGCTGGTTTGTTTGATTTATAATTATAAATTTCTTTTTTACATTGTTTAATAAATCCAGCCGCTCTGATTTATCTCCATAAGCCAATAAAATACTTTCTTTTTTTATAAAAACTAGATGCGCATGCATTCAGATATATTGATTGTGGAGTTTTTCATATGGCTACTATAAATGGCACACTTGGCGATGATGTTTTAATTGGCTCTCTAATTAATGACGATATTTATGGTTTAGATGGAGATGACCTGCTTCTTGGAAGAAGCGGGGATGACTTTATTGAAACCGATGATTCTGTTTCAGGAAATTCCGGAGATGATTTTGCTTTTGGCGGTGATGGAGATGATCTTATTATATCTCTTGCTGGCGATAATATTCTTTTCGGCGGAGAAGGCGACGATATAATAAGCGCATATAATTCAACTGCTTCAGGTTCACTGAATTTATTATTTGGTGGTTCTGGCGGTGATATAATTTATGACAGCCTTGTTGATGATATTGTCTTTACAGGTACAGGGCCTGATATTGTCTATCTGACCGCTGGTAATGATTTTGTTATTGGAAAAGACAATGTTACTTCTCCAAGCGACCTTGATAGCGTTTCATATCTTTTCGCACTTGATGGAGTTACAGGTACCTTAAGTGGTGGGTTGAATACAATTGAATCCAATGTTGTATCAACTAATCCTGGTGATACTGCGCAGGTTGGACTTGATTACCTGGTTAATGTAGACCGCATTGCTGGCTCTGAATTTGATGATACATTTCTTATCACTAATACGTTCAGGGGGATGTATGACGGCTATGATGGAACAGTTTCGGGGCCCGTCAATATGTTCAATGCTATTGAAGGTGGAGACGGAAATGACTCGATAACTGGTAATGGTTATACAAGGCTCGATTTTATTACTGCAGATGGAGGAGTTACAGTTGATCTGGCTTCTGGATCTTCATTTGGTTCCGTTGGCGGTGCAACCAATGTGGGGACCGATAGTTTCACTGGTGTTAATTATATAAAAGCCTCTGCGTATGACGATATATTATTAGGATCTAACCAGGCTTTCGGTGAAAATTTCAGAGGACTTCAGGGTGACGACTATATTGATGGAGCTGGCGGCGGTGCTGATAGAGCTGACTATAGGAATTCTCCAAATGGTATTATTGCAGACCTTTCTGTCGGCCCAATAGGAAGCGGCACGGTACATGATGGTTTTGGTACAATAGATACTCTCGTAAATATCGAGAATCTTCGTGGATCCGGTAATAGTGACATGATTACCATGGATGACGGTGATAACTGGGTTGTTGCACGTGGGGGCAACGATACCGTTTATGGTTTGGGCGGTGATGATATCCTGGAATCTAATAGTGGTGATGACTTCCTTGATGGCGGGGATGGCAACGATATTCTGGATGCCAGTGGAAATGGTTTTGACCGTCTTGTTGGTGGAGCTGGCAATGATATTATTATTGGTGGGGGAAATGGTAATTCCTCTGGCGGTAACAGGGCAGAATACACCAGTGCTACTGGAGCTATTACAGTTAATCTAGCAGGTGGTATCGGGTCCTTTGGTTCCAGTGTGGTTGGTGATGCATCCGTTGGGACGGATACGCTCGATAGCGTCGAGCGAGTTCGGGGCTCCAATTTTGACGATATTTTCATCGCGGATATAACGTTTGAAGGTGAGTTCGGATCATTCAACGAGTTTGAAGGTCGTAACGGCAATGACACTTTTACAGGTAATGGGCATACAAGAATACGTTACACCAATGCGAATGGGGCGATGACAATTGACCTGCTCGCTGGGACTGCTATGGGATCAGCTGTCGGGGGGGCTACAAATCAGGGTATCGATACAATCATAAGCGGAGTGAACCAGGTTCGTGGAGGAGACTTCGATGATACCCTGCTTGGATCTAATGGGGTTGACTTTGAAAGTTTCCGAGGTCAGGCAGGTAATGACACAATTGATGGCAGAGGGGGGCTTCAGGATCAGGCAGATTATCGAAATTCGTCGAACGGTATTATTGCTGACCTCTCTGCAGGAGCTATTGGTTCCGGAACAGTTCAGGATGGATTTGGTACGGTTGATACTCTTTCCAATATTGAGCAAATTCGTGGTTCAGATAACTCGGATACCATTACTATGGATGATGGAGATAATGTCGTTGAAGGAAAAAGAGGTAATGATTTTATTGAGGGGCTTGGCGGAGCAGACATTCTGTTCGGTGGAAAAGGTAATGACACGATCTACGGTGGTACAGGTAATGATATTATCGAAGGTGGAGAAGGCAATGACCTTCTAATCGGCCAAGCTGGTAGCGATACTCTTATTGGTGGAGACGGCTTTGACCGCTACATTGGCGGCGGTGGCGATGACGTGTTTATCGGTGGTAATAGCGGTAATCAGAATGGTGGTGACAGAGCTGAATATACAAATGCTACTGGTGCTATTGTTGTTAATCTGACCGGAGCGATCGGCTCTTTTGCATCTACCGTTACTGGTGATGCTTCGGTTGGTACTGATACACTGGAAAACATTGAAATGGTAAGAGGAACTGCTTTCAATGATATTTTTGTTGCAGACGCCAGTTTTGAAAGTGAATACCCGGTTTCACCACAGTTTAATGAATTTGAAGGGCTTGATGGGGACGACTCCATTACGGGGAACGGTAGTACTCGCGTAAGCTATGTCAGTGCAAATGGCAATGTAACTGTTGATCTGCTGGCCGGAACTGCTTTTGGTTCTGCTGTCGGAGGGGCAAGTAATATTGGTACAGATACTTTACTTGGTGGGATCAGCACAATTCGAGGTTCTACTTTTGATGATACTCTGTTTGGTAGCAATAGTAGCAATTTTGAGATGTTTGAGGGACGTGAAGGTAACGATTTCATTGATGGACAAGGTGGGGACAATGACTGGGCTGACTATAAGAACTCGGCAAACGGTATCATTGCCAATCTGGCTTCAGGAATCGTTCAGGATGGGTTTGGATCGACAGATACGTTATTAAACATAGAAGCAATTCGTGGTTCAGGATTTAACGATATCATTTTTCTGGATAACGGGAATAACAGAGCAAGTGGTCGTGGTGGAGATGACGTCATTGCGGGCCAGTTTGGTGATGATATTATTGATGGTGGTTCAGGTGATGATATTATTTCAGGGGATGAGGGAAATGATGATCTGACCGGTGGTGCAGGTGATGATGCTATTTCCGGAGGTGATGGTGACGATTTCTTTATTTCTGGTTTTGATTTCATACATTCGCCAGATGATACAAATGATGGTGATGATGCTTATGATGGAGGGGCAGGAGTTGATTTTGTAAATTATTCCTCTGCGGTCCAGAATATTAATGTAAACCTTTCTAATCCAGCCCTTGGCATTGCCTTTGGGGATGATATCGGAACGGATGTATTGCTTAATATCGAAGGAGTAATTACAGGTCTAGGTGATGATACGATCAGAGGTTCCTCGTTTGATGACATTTTGATTGCACAGGGTGGCGTTGATTTTGTCTTTGGAGGTTTTGGCAACGATATCATTGATGGTGGCGATGGTACTGATTCCTTGTTCGGTGAAGAAGGTAATGATCATATCATTGGTGGACTGGGTGATGATGGCCTCGATGGTGGTGATGGAAATGATACGCTCGAGGGTGGTGCCGGAGTTGACTGGATTTACGGCCGTCTGGGCGATGATATAATTCAGGGCGGCGATGGAATTGACGCTCTCTTTGGAGGAGACGGTGACGACAATATAGAAGGTGGTGCTGACGGAGACAGTCTGGATGGTGGCCTTGGCAACGATATACTATCCGGTGATGATGGCGTAGACTGGTTATTTGGTGGCGATGGTGTTGATACCCTATATGGTGGTGCTGATACAGATGCTCTGTTTGGTGGTGCCGGCAATGATAATATGTCTGGTGGTGCCGGAGGTGATAACCTTGACGGTGGCTTTGGCGACGATACCATGAGTGGTGACGATGGCAACGACTGGCTCTTTGGCTCATTTGGTGATGATACAATTAATGGTGGAGCCGACACCGACGCATTATTCGGCCAGGAGGGTAATGACATCCTTATTGGTGGAGATGGAGGTGATAGCCTTGATGGCGGTGTTGACAACGATCAGATCTATGGCGGCACCGGGGTAGACTGGTTGTTTGGTCAGGCAGGTAATGACCTGCTGGATGGTGGCGCAGATAACGATGTTCTGTTCGCTGGAGATGGTAGTGACAGTTTGTATGGTGGTGCCGGGGGAGATACTCTGGACGGTGGAGCCGGGAATGATCTACTTGATGGTGGCGACGGCATTGATGTCCTTTATGGTGATGCTGGTGCTGATACGTTTTATTTTACCGATCCATCAGAAGGTGGAGATGTTGTCAGGGACTTTGTTTCAGGAGTTGATACAGTTGGTATTGATCAGGCAGGATTCGGTCTTGCTGTTAGTGGGCCGCTTCCAGCCAGTATGTTTGAAACAGGTGCCGGATTGCCTGCTAATTTTTCTGCAGCAGGGCCGGTCTTTTACCTGGATACAGTTGGTCAGGGGCTATGGTTTGATCCAACTGGTGGGAGTTCGGCAGACGTTATGATTGTTGCCGGGTTTGAAACCGGGGTGCCTGCATTGACTGATATTGAGATTTTGTAGGTGTAAGAGTTGCGGTCGCCGTAAAGTTATGGTGACTGCCTATTTTGATTTATATAGTTCATGTGGCTTAAGATTTGTGAGATTATAAAATGATATTTGGAAAGAATAAAGAGAGCGAAAATTCAACTTCTGAAATGCATGTTCCGGAAGCAGTTGCTGCGACTGGCATGGATGTTGTCGAGACTGAGACCACGGAGAAAACTGAGCAAACGATCTCTAATGAAGCCAAAGCCCGCCTTCAGGCTGCAAAACTTCTTTCTGCACGCCTTGGCGAAATAGTGAGTTTGTTTATGCGTTCTTCGGGCCATAAGCATTTCAGTTTTTCAGACCTTGAATGGCTCGTCTTACCTGCCCTGGTACGCAATCAGATTGCAATCGCAGAAGCGCGCGACCTTGAAAAAGGCCTAAGTGCCCCAATAGGTATTGTAATGTGGGCAAGCGTTTCTGAAGAAGTTGACAAAAAATACTCAGAAGATTTGAACCAGCCAATGCGCCTGCACCCCGACGAGTGGAACAGTGGCGAAATCTTCTGGATCGTTGACGCAGTAGGTAACCAGAAAGCAGTCNNGTCCAGGGCCTGATAACAAACCTGCAAAAGACTGTTTTTAGAGATAAACCTGTAAAGTTGCGTGTGCACAATAAAGAAGCAGGCAGATCTATTAAAACTCTGACGCCAGGCGCTAGCGAAGCTTCTTAAAGCAAACAGATCAGGTGCTTAAATAATTGAGTTCACTGCCAGTAGACAAGTGCTACTGGCAGACGCTGGCGCGTGTTTGATCGTCAGTTTGAGTTGGTTTGATTTAATAATTTTTGTGATGGAAATAGGGTTATGGCCGAGATTAATGGCACGGAATTTGATGATAATCTGATAGGCACTTCAACAGATGACATTATAAACGCTTACGGGGGGGATGATACCGTTACAGCCTCTGATGGTAGTGATATTATCAATGCAGGGACTGGTAGTGACAATATTGATGCTGGTGCTGGAGATGACTTAATAGATGTGCGTGCCGGTGGAGCCGATACAATTGACGGTGGTGATGGCATAGATGCTCTTGAGCTATTTCGTAGCGACCTCACAGTGGACGTGTCGTTTACGTTTAATGCTGGCTCAGGAAGAAACTTTACATTACCAGATGGAACTACAGTTGATAATATAGAGCTACTGTATATAGTAACAGGTTCTGGAAATGACGATATTTACTTTACGCCGCTATTTTCTGTGACCCCACTATTCTTGACTGGTCAGGAGTTTAATGGTGGGGATGGAAATGATCATGCCACACTTGACTTCTCAGCCTTCACAACAGCAGTTTCAGGGCGTTTCCTGGATGCTGATCCACTTGAATATAGCATTGGTAGTAATGGCTATGGTAATGACCTGAGATATGTAGAAAGAGTGACTGTCTTTGGTGGTACTGGGGATGATGATTTAGATGGGCTTCTTGAAGAAGATTTTCTTTATGGCGGTATCGGCAATGATCATATAGATGGTTTAAGCGGTAACGACTTTCTCGACGGTGGAGATGGTGATGACTATCTTAGTGGCGGTAATGACAATGATATGATTTACGGTGGCTCTGGCAATGATGATATCTTTGCAGGGCACGGTAGTGATACTGTGGATGCAGGCGCAGGAGATGATTTCATCGATGCCAGGTCAGGCGGCTTTGATATCATAGATGGAGGTGATGGCCTTGATGAGCTCCGTATTTACCGCTCTGATTTAACAGATGACCTTTCTTTTACCTTTAATCCCGGGGCCAGCGGCAACTTCTCACTTGTAGATGGGACTACAGTATCAAATATCGAGCTACTAGATTTTAACGCAGGCTCGGGAGATGATGTAATTACATTTATCCCATTCTTTGCAGGAACGAACTACTTTGATGGTGGTGATGGCAATGATCGAGCGATCATTGATTTTTCTGCCTCAACAGTAGCTGTCGGAATGTCCTACCCTTCAAGTTACATCCAGGTTTTTAGTGACGGTAAGAGCGTACGTCTCAGAGATGTCGAAAACCTCACAATCTTTGGCGGTTCTGCAGATGACGACCTGGAGGGAACAACAGGTAGCGATTTCCTCTATGGAGGTGCTGGAAACGATGGGCTGAATGGTGGCAGTGGCAATGACATCCTATACGGTGGTGATGGTAATGATCTTCTTTTCGCCAGTATCGGAATGGATACTCTATACGGTGGGGCTGGTGATGATTATCTTGAAATAAATGATAACACGGGCGGAGCCGATATTGCCGATGGAGGAGAGGGGCTTGATGAGCTGCGATTAAGACGTACAGATTTAACAGCAGATATCTCTCTTACTTTCAATTCTGGCGCAGGAAGCAACTTTACGCTGCCAGATGGAACAACGGTAAATAACATCGAGCTTCTCGATATTACAACCGGCTCCGGTGATGATGAAGTTACCTTTATTCCTCTCTTTGCCGGTGAAAACCAGTTTGATGGAGACGATGGCAACGACCGGGCAATCATCGACTTTTCTGCGTCAACATCAGCTGTTACAATGTCTTACCCATCGAGTGCAACTCTAGTAACCAGTGGTGATAAGAGTATACGTCTCAGAGATGTCGAAAATCTGACAATCTTCGGTGGAAACGGCAACGACGATCTGAACGGAACAACAGGCAACGATATACTAGACGGCGGCATCGGTGACGATAACCTGTCTGGCTTCTCCGGCATCGACTTCCTATACGGCAACCTTGGGGAAGACCTCCTGTACGGCGGAGCGGACACTGATGCTCTCTTTGGTGGCGAGGGTAATGACCAGCTAACTGGTGGAGATGGTGATGATGGTCTTGATGGTGGCACAGGTGATGACACCCTAAATGGTGGAACAGGTGTTGACTGGCTTTACGGTCGGGATGGTAACGATATTCTCAATGGAGGAACAGGGACCGATGCGCTCTTCGGTGACGCTGGTGTTGACACCCTCAACGGGGGAGACGGTGGCGACAGCCTGGACGGCGGTCTCGACAATGACATCCTCAATGGAGAGGCGGGGGTAGACTGGCTCTTCGGTTCATTTGGAAATGATGAACTCTACGGCGGGGCAGACACAGACGCCTTATTCGGTCAGGAAGGCGATGATACTCTTTATGGCGGATCAGGAGGAGACAGCCTTGATGGTGGGACCGGTCACGACGTAATCAATGGCGATGAAGGTGTAGACTGGCTATTTGGGCAGGCAGGCGATGACATTCTGAGTGGTGGTGATGATGGAGACGTCCTTTTTGCAGGCGATGGTAATGACAGCTTGTATGGAGGAGCAGCCGGAGACACGCTGGATGGTGGCGCTGGTGATGACTTCCTTGATGGTGGAGCTGGTGTCGACGTTTTATTTGGTAGCACAGGAGCCGATACATTCCACTTCTCAAGCCCGACAGACGGCGGTGATGTCGTAAGAGATTTCATTTCAGGTGAAGATAAAATTAGCATAGATCAGATAGGCTTCGGTCTTTCTTTTTCAGGCTCGCTTCCAACTGAAATGTTTGAAACCGGTGAAGGCCTACCAGCTGAGTTCGATGCCACAGGTCCGGTGTTTTATCTGGATACGACAGGTCAAGGGCTGTGGTACGATCCTACTGGTGGGAGCTCCGTGGATGTAATGATTGTTGCCGGGTTTGAGACCGGAGTGCCTGAGTTGGGGGATATTGATGTTATTTAATCTTTATCAAGAATGAGCTCAAAAGGTTGTTTGAAGGTTCTAAGACATTGTTGAAAAAAACTTTTAATATAAATTTTAGACCTCACCCATAGATATATTACCCTTGTATATTCACTTTTAATCAAATGTGGCGAATATCAATATGTCGTTATTGGAGAGGGAAGGTAGTCGACCAGCATAAAGTAATGTTCAAAAAGAGTATGCAGGTGGCCCTATCCTAAAAATACAACCATAATTGAGTTAGAAATCTCTCAGCGATAAACTATCAACCAGGAGATTTGACATGAAGAAAAAACGTTTTACAGATGAGCAAATTATTTAGATATTGCGTGAATCCTATACTCGGGTCAGTCGAGACATGGGTAATGCTTTCAAGCAGAGATGCGGTTTGATTTTTTAGGGAGCATGTCTGTTGGTTGTCTTGCTGTCCTTAATGTTTTTAATTACACTCAGGGAATGTTGAACAAACAAAGTATTGATGCGGTTGAGGCATCGGTGTTTTCCCGAAGTTTCAGGAAGCCACTTTATGATTCTTACTGCTTTTCAAATATTCCGGGAACAGTAGAAAAACTTCTGACAGGGGAGACTGAATTCAGTCAACTTCCCGCGGATACGATTACGGGCAATGCTTATGATAAAATTGTGCTGTTTTTTGTTGATGCTTTTGGCTGGCGTTTTTTTGAGCGCTACAGAGAAAAATATCCGGTCTTACAGCGTTTTGTAAAACAAGGTATAGCCTCAAAGATTACATCCCAGTTTCCTTCTACGACTGCTGCGCATGTGACTACTATCCATACAGGGCAGCGTGTTGATGAAAGTGGTGTCTTTGAATGGCATTATTATGAACCGAAGCTTGATACAATTATTGCGCCTTTGCGTTTTTCCTATGCCTGTGAGAAAGAAGCAGACGGCCTGCAATCAGTTATTGATGCATGTGAACTCTATCCGAATACGTCGATCTATCAGAAGTTAGGGGATAAGGGCGTCAATACATATCTATTTCAGTCATGTGATTATACACCATCATCTTATGGAAATGTTGTAACCAGAGGATTGCGTAACCAAAATGCTTTTGTAGACTGGGAGGTTGCACTTGGTGATCTGAGTAAGGCTGTTATGGAGGAGGATGGTAAGGCATATTTCTATTTTTATTTTGGAGATATTGACAGCATCGGGCACAGGTCCGGTCCGAATTCTGACGAATTTCATGAAAAAGCAGACAGATTTTTTACAAAACTTGAGGAGCTTTTCGTCAATGTTGTGCAGGGGCAATGTGGCAGTACTCTTATGTTGATGACGGCTGATCATGGGCAGACCGACATTGATCCGGCAACTACTATTTATCTGAACAAAGAGCTTCCTGAGGTTGTTGAATGGACCAGAACCAATGCGAAAGGTGAATTGCTGGCAGTTGGGGGAAGCTGCAGGGATATGTTTCTGTATATCAAGGATAAGTATGTTTGCACTGCAATGGAAAAAATCACTACATTGCTTGAAGGAAAAGCGGAAGTATATCTGGTGGATGATTTGATGAAGCTGGGTTTTTTTGGTGATAAGCCCGGTAAGGAACTGAAAGCCAGAATCGGGAATATCTGTATTCTACCGTATCAGAATGACTCGGTATTCTGGTGGGAAGAAAACCGTTATGAGCAAAAATTCTACGGTCATCATGGAGGGCTTACACCAGCGGAAATGGATACGATTTTTCTTGCACTGGAATTGGCGTAATTGAAAAAATGATATTGAAGAGGGCGAAGGCCGGAAGCCTTATGACATTGAAAACCGTTATGTTTTCTTCTTAAATAAATTACCCACCATTTTCATGGTGGGTAATTGCATTATTAGCCTCCGTATACGAGGCCGGGAAGCCATAGTATCAGCTGAGGGAATATTATGCAAAAAGCTAATCCAATTGCCTGGAGCAGAAGGAAAGGAAGAGCTGAGCGGAAAATTGTTCCCATGTCAATTTCAGGTGGCGCGACACTTTTCAAATAGAATAGTGCATAACCAAATGGTGGTGACAGAAATGACATCTGCATATTGACCATATAAACGACCCCGAACCAAAGCTGGAGGGCTTCTCTTTTCTTGTCGGGATCAGTAATTCCTGCTGTTGGTCCGTCAAAGCCTAAAAGGCCGTTGAATTCCAGTTTAAGAAGAATAGGCAGAAATATAGGAACTGCAAGCAGGAGGATGCCAACCCAGTCAAGGAACATGCCGAGGATAACCAGGATTATCATCATTATCAGCAGTATGCCATAGGGGCCAAAGCCTGTTCCAATCAGCAGGTCGGCTACAAATTGCTGACCGCCTTTCAGGACATAGAAACCGACAAAGATACTCGCACCAAATATGATCCACAACACCATTGCAGAGGCTTTTAATGTTGTGGTGGCTGCTTCACTAACTGCGGGCCAGTGGAGCTTGCGGTGCATTGCTGCGACAAAAATAGCGCCAAAAGTTCCAATACCCGCAGCTTCAACAGGGGTAGCAATGCCTGAAAATATTACGCCCAGTACAAGTATAATCAGTAGTACAGGAGCAAAGACACCCTTTAACAGACGAATTTTTTCCTGCAGATCAACGCGTTCTTCGGGCGGGAGAGCAGGACCTGCCTTGGGATTGATATAGCTTCTGGCTGTAACATAGAAAATATAAAGGCCAGACAGAAGCAGGCCTGGAATAACGGCACCTATGAAAAGGTCTCCAACTGATTGCTGGGCGACAACTGCAAACAGTATTGCCAGAATAGATGGCGGGATAAGAATACCAAGTGTTCCGCCAGCGAGGATTGATCCGCATGCCAGGTGGGGGTCGTATCCACGTTTAAGCATTGCGGGAAGGGCAAGTATTCCCATTGCGACTTCTGCTGCGCCAATAACGCCAACCATGGCAGCCAGAATAGTTGAGGAAACAATTGTGGCAGATGCCAGGCCTCCTCTGAGGCCGCCGAGAAGTTTGTATACGACATCAAACAGTTCTTCTATTATTCCTGCCCGCTCAAGCATAGCGGCCATAAATATAAACAG
Organism: Methyloligellaceae bacterium; assembly: GCA_050633205.1. Taxonomy (GTDB): domain Bacteria; phylum Pseudomonadota; class Alphaproteobacteria; order Rhizobiales; family CBDHHC01; genus CBDHHC01. The sequence goes on from JBOEGA010000024.1 coordinate 17,846, forward strand.
AGGTATAGCTGAGAGCTGATAATCCGTCATAAACGGGAAAATGCGTGAAGGCAGAATATTTAACTCATTCACTGAGCCAAAAATAAAGAGGAATATACAGCCGAGACCGCCTGTAACAAATGCAAGCGGCAGTCCTGCCATCAATAATACTGCCAGACTGCCGAACATTAGTATCGTCAGCCATAAAATATCGAGTTCCAGACCCATTTTTACGCCCCCCGGCTATTTTTGAGGTAAGTTATATCTCTTATCAGTTTGGCAATACCCTGAAGTAAGAGGAGGAAAGCACCGATTACAATTGTCATTTTTACGGGCCAGTACTGGATTCCCCATTCTGTAAAGGAAATTTCGAGTACATCAAAAGAATCCCAAGCAAATAAAAAGCCTGTAAGAAGAAGTGTTACTGTGAATATGAAAAAGAAAAAGGATGTGATGACATCCATAATTGCTTTTGTGCGGAGGGAGAAAAGTTCATAGATAACATCTACCCTTACATGAGAATCTTCGCGGAGTGCATAGGCGCTTGAAAGGAGATATTGCATGCCAAACATCAGGAACATACTTTCATGAGCCCAGTTGGTTGGCGAGTTAAAAACGTATCTTGCAACGACTTCATAATAATAGACAAATACAGCCAGTAGTGACCAGTAGGCTACAAATACTCCAACTTTTCCATTTAGCCATTCTATTGTGCGTATAGCCGGATTTGTAATTTCCGAACGTTCATCTTTTCTGGAACCTCTCTCCATAACCTGGAAGTCATTGGTTGCATCGATAGAAGGTTCGTTTTTACGGCAACGATTGACGAGCATGGGAATCAGAAGTGCATCTATTAAAAGAAAAATGGAAATCAACCCAAGGAAAGCGCCCGCGAATGCCCGCCACTTGTCATGTTGGAGGTTTGCTGCGTCTACAGACTTTTGAACAATAGCAACCTTATTCTGTGCTTTTTGCAGTTTTGGAATATCTGCTTCACGTCCGCGGTCAACATTTTTCTGAAGCTTCTTTACCGTGAATTCTGCTATTCTCAGGTTATTGTTTACGCCAGAAAGTGCATTTCTGGATTTGGTGCTTTGTACATTGCCGTAGAGTATCAGGAGAAACAGGAGCACATAAACTGCACCCGATTTCAGAGCCATGACATAGAATCTGTGTAGTCCAACAAAACCACCCCAGAACCAGAGCATATAAGCCAGGGGAACTGATACAGAGTGGCGTTCTACCTTTTCTCTGTTTTTATGTACAATAAACATTGCCAACAGGGGGAAGATTATCAGTCCCAGCCAATAGGCAGTGTGGGGGAGTACGAAGGTGAGGCTGGGCATCCTTACCCAGGTAGGCAACAATAGCTGAAGCCACGTTGCGATAATTTCCGAAAGCGCCTGCATTATTATAATTTATCCGTTAAATGGTATTTGCAATTACATTATCAGGCCGGGAATATATCCCTGTTCTCAATCCCGGCCTGATCAGTGAGGTTCAGACTGTTGCTAGCCCCACTTTAATTTCTGACCTTCAATCATTTCCGGTGTTACATAACCAAGGCTGCCAGACATCATGTAATCAAGCTGGATTTTAAATAGTCGGGCAGCATCTTTGTCTTTATTTGCCCATGCAAACCAACGAGGAACAGCAATTTTGGTAAAAGCTTCCACGTCTTCCTGAGATAAGCGAGTTACGGTGGTGCCAGCCTCTTCGAATTTTTTCCAGGCTTCCTGATCAGCTTTCTGAATTTCTGCATGATGATGATTGGAATATACTGCAACCTCGGATTCAACAAAGTTTTTCATTTGAGGAGACAAGGCATTCCAGTGTTTCATTCCTACTGTCAGGTCCATCAGGTCTACAGGTTGATAGAGAGACATAAATCCTGGAGGGCCCATTGAGATGTATTTGGTCGCTTTGTGGAAACCAAGAGCATGATTAATTGCTGGGCCAACATAGTCAGCTACATCAATAGTTCCCTTATCCAGTGCGGGGAAAATCTCCGACCCCGGCAGCAGTGTCGTTTTCGCTCCGGCTGCCTGGAATACCTCTGCGACCATGCCTCCCGGAAGGCGCATTTTACGGCCTTTAAAATCTTCGATAGATAATATGGGGACTTTTGAATGAATTATGTTTGGCCCATGGTGGATATGACCGATATAATGCATGTCAAATTTGGCAAACAGCTCACGGGCGATTTTCTGTCCTCCAAGGGCATAGAAGAAGACATCCCATTCGTGCGGGTTTCTCAATCCTAAGGGGTATGAACTCAGGAAAACGGCTGCGGGCATACGTCCTGCCCAGTAGAGTGTGAAAGGGTTCATGGCTTCAATAACGCCGTTTTTCACGGCATCAAACAGCTGAAAGTCCCCAACGACATCTTTGGCCCCAAAGGGCTTGAATTCCAGCTCGCCACCGGATTTTTCTATGATTGTCGCACACCACTTTTTAAAAATTTCCAAACCTATGCCGCCTGGCCATGATGTCTGTATGCGCCATGTTTTAGTAGCTGCAGCACTGGCATTCTGAATATTGGGGGCTGCAATAACACCCGCCGCTGCTCCTGCTGCTGCAAGTCCGGTTGTTTTTAGGAAACTACGTCTTCTGATAGTGGGTTCTTTTGATTTGTCCGGGCGTTCATCAGTACTCATCGTCGATAACTCCTCCCTGTATAAAACGGGATGAAGTGTGCTGTATCCACCAGGATCCAGCTTGCCCCATCCCCATTTTTATTCCGATAAATTTCGGAATTCACGATGGTGATTATGTCCTCAATCAAAAGGAAAACGCACTCATCTGTGATCGGCTTATGGAGAGGCAATACGCATAGTCAACGCACAAGACACCAACGACCTGAGACGAAATGCTTCAATAAATCACCTTGGGTTTTACCCCGGATTGTCATATTGTCAGACAATCCTATATTTTCATAATCCGTTAATCCTGCAGGTTTCACAAGTAGTACTAAAGGTTAACCAATGTTCTATAACCCACAGGAATAGAACTATTACCAAGAGTTATGCATAGATGTTTAAACAAGTTGAGCGAACCCCTCGCTACAGGATGGTAGCAGAGCAAATTGCAGATCTGATTGTTTCAGGAAAACTGGAACGGGGAGGTAAAATGCCACCTGACAGAGAGCTGGTTGAAAAACTGGGTGTGAGCCGCGCAACTATACGTGAAGCAATGATTGCACTTGAGATTAGTGGTTTTGTAGAGAATAAGTTTGGTGCCGGATCATATGTTTCTGAAACTCCCCCTATATCCAGCAAATTGAATGTGGCCACGACCCCCGGGCCATTTGAGTTGCTTGAAGCCCGAATGACGATAGAGGGAGAAATAGCCTCCATAGCAGCTCAACAGATTACAGATGAGGACATTAAACGTCTTGAGTACTGTATAGGCTGTATGAGTGATGAAAAGGCGGAAGAGTTCTGGGGTGGGAATGCTGATGAGGAATTTCATATAATAATAGCAAATGCTACAAACAATACTTCGTTTGTTAATATTGTACGAGAGTTCTGGAGGCAGCGAACCCAAATGCCTATGTGGGTGCAGATGCATGGGCGTGTTAATGTTGATACAATGAGAGGGTTATTGATTGAAGAGCATCAGGTTATTGTTGAGGCATTAAAGGCTCGTAATTCCATTGAGGCAGGTAATGCCATGAGAAGTCATATCAGCAGCTTTGGACGCTCGTTACTGGAAAAATGGAATACGCTGGACGAGAATACAAGGACAGAGATTTCTCCTCCGGAAGAGAGGCTCATGAGCCGTCTGGGGTAAATAGAGTATAGTCTATCAAAGAGGCATGTTTTGCATTATTCAGTGTGTGCTGAAAAATTTTATCTATCTGTTTTATATTAACCACAGAAATACCTGCATTTGATACTGGCTATGAGTGAGTTTTTCCGGTGTAACCATGAGTGTTTTGCAATCTGAAGCTCTATTCTGTTATTTACACTCAAGTAAAAAATCTTAATAATTACAGTGGCGTAAAATAAACTATTCTCGCTTGCATTCAGTTTATTCTAAAAACATTACATAATGTGAATGTCATGAGTAATTTTTAGGGAAAACCATAAATAATTTTGATCAGGTTCTCATACGATAGTACACTTTACTTTGGCATGAATTTTTTTCTTTATCTGAAGAAAGGTCATAGTATTTAATACCAATTTGGAGCAGGTTTTATTGATTGTAATTACGTTCAGAAACATGCTCATGTCTGTAAGGTTGTATTATGGCAAAACTATCTTCGTATCCGGAAAAGATAAACCTGTCCAGAACTCCTTCTTTGACTGCGTTGATAGCATTTGAGAGAGTTGCCACATTTTTATCAGTGATTAAAGCAGCCAGAAGTCTTGGTCGTTCAACTTCTACAGTTTCTCATGCAATTAATGAACTTGAAGCCAGATTTGATTGTAAGCTGTTTGACCGTGAGGGCAGAAAACTTAGCCTGACTGCTGCCGGGGCGCTATATTTAAAGCAGGTTCGTGAAGCCTTAAGAGTGCTTAATAATTCCGGAACTCTGGTATCAGAAGAAAGGGGAGAGGCAGAAGTCAGGCTGTATGTTTCTCCACTTTTTGCTAATACGATACTTATTCCAAGGATGGCAGATTTTCAGAAGTTATTTCCTGGTATTGAGCTGGATGTTGAAATTGGACGGTCCAGAATAGAGTGGTCGAGAAGTAATATTGATGTTGAAATTGGTGTTCACATGGAGACAGATAGAGAGCTTCTGAATCTTGATGTCGGAAAAATTCAAATTATGCCTATCTGCTCTCCTGCTTTTTTGCAAGGAGAGGGAGCGATAAAGAGTATCAAAGATCTGGAAAATGTAACTTTAATTCATGATCGATTGCGCCCTAATGACTGGAAGAACTGGCTGACGTTAAACGGGTATCCTGATCTTGTGCCCAGACATCAAATCTCGTTTAATAACCTGTACTCTCATTATCAGGCTGCATGTAGCGGACTTGGGGTCGCTTTTGGTGCCCACCCATTTATATTAAAATGGCCGGGATATGGCTCCAGGTTTGAAATTGTTTTTCCAGATACAATAGCTGCAGAAGTTCCCTATTATTTTACCTGCAGAAAAGATAACCCGAAAATAAAGATAATTACTGAATTTCATGAGTGGTTAAAAGAAGTTTTCTCCAGGAAAGCAAAATTACATCAGGCGGTATGATTATTAGATTTTTATGGCTGCTCAAACGGATTGATAGCTCTGCAAGACTGCAGGTGAGGTAAACGTTATGTATTTAAATGATGGTGAAATTTTTGCAGACAAGCTGGATCGTAAGGTAATCCCTTCATTGTCAACTCTGGTTATATTTGAAAGTGCAGCTACACATTCCTCGTTTCTAAAAGCAGCTCAGGAGCTAGGTAGAACTCCTTCAGCCGTGTCCCGCTCGATCAGTGAGCTGGAGCACCGGCTCAAATGTGTATTGTTTCAAAGGAATGGAAAGAAGGTCTTTCTTACCAAACAGGGGTTCTTTTATCTAAATGAAGTTAGGAAAGCACTTAATGCGCTGCTTGTCGGTGAAAGGATGTTGGCTTCAAGAAAAGAGGAGAATTTTATTCGTTTGCAGGTGCCACCATCTTTTGCAACGCTGGTTCTTATGCCAAATTTGTCAGAATTTTACAGTAATTTTCCAGATGTAAAAGTTGAAATTCAGGTAGAGCAAAATCATGCTGAGTGGTCTCGACAAAATCTCGATATTGAAATTCGTATGTGTGGCATAGAGGATGAAAGCCTTTATGTGAAGAGGTTGGGCCAATTGAAAACAGTTCCTGTCTGTTCCCCAGGGTTTACCTACTCTGTACCTAAACCGAAAAGCATTGATCAAATCATTAATTATAGATTTTTGCATTTGAATGTAAAACACCAAACCTGGCCAAAATTATTTCGCAGAGCAGGATATGACGATCTGGAAATCTCCTATAGTCTGTCATTTAATAATTCACATACACTTATAGAGGCTGTTCGTAATGGTCTTGGTATTGGAATGGGAGTGTATCCATTTATTTTTAAGTATCATGATTATGGCAAAGGCGTTGTTATGTTGTTTGATGATCTTGGGGTAAGCAGTGATCTGAGCTATAATTTTGTCTGTAGAAAAAGTGCTCTGGAGACTTCTCATATGAAGAGGATTATGGAGTGGTTTCAGTATATTTTTGACAGAGCTCTGGAACCTTATGGCAAAATTGCATAAAGAGCAGGAGTATCTGTCACTTCGCTTTTCTTTATTTCTATTGCAGCTCGAAAATAATAAAAAAATCTATGCATGCTAATCTGATTATTGAAAATTTTCTGGGCCTGATGTAAGCTGAGGAATATTGATAATATTGATCTGTTATACTTTAAAATATAAAAATATACGGGGTAAGCATGCGTATTGTACTGCGTTTTCTATTTATATTTCTTCTATTCCTGCAAACAATTATATTTACATTACAAGCCAGTGCCCAGTCCTGTGCGGGGCAGAGGGATCTGAGGCGGGATAAAATTGTTGGCGGGAAGCCTGCTGATATTTCCCACTGGCCGGGACTTGTGACCTTACGAACATTTCATGCGGGTCGAAATCAGGCACAGTATCAATGTGGCGGAATGCTTATTGCTCCCAAATGGGTTCTCACCGCCGCTCATTGTTTTGATCATCTGAAAGAGCGCAGTAATGGACAATACACTAATGTGACAGGGTGGAAGCTTGAGGTTGCCAAAGGTAAAAACAATCTGAAAACTATTAAGCCGGAAGATGTTTCTCAGGTTGAAAAAGTTATAAAGCACAAGGACTATCAGGAAAACAGAGCCGCGGCATTTGGTAATGATATTGCGCTTGTAAAGATAAAGTCGGACTGGTCAGGGAATACAGTTCCGCTAGGGCTGGATCTTGATATCAGCAAGCTTGGATCTAATATCCGGGTTGCCGGTTACGGGGTTGTTTCTGAAAACAGATATCTTCAGCACCGGGATAACGCCGGTCAGGTTTTCTGGGCGGGATCAGACCTGTTGCTTGATGTAACAGTACCTTTGGTTGATATAAAGACCTGCTCAAGACGGTATCCCAAAAGCACAGTTGGAGAAGGTCAGGTCTGTGGTGGTTACAGAGATGGCGGGCAGGATTCATGTCAGGGTGACAGTGGTGGGCCTCTTGTCGGATATGATAAAAACGGTTGTCCGTTTCAGATCGGGATTGTGAGCTGGGGAGATGGTTGTGCGCGCGCCAACAGTTATGGTGTCTATACAAAAGTGGCTCACTATAAGGAGTGGATACTGAAGCATGTTCCTGATGTTCATACAGCAGAAAAAGCCCGTCTGATTGTAGCCCAGGACAGGGAGACACGGCTTGAGTTTTTTGAGAGAACCCGCAGTGACCTTAGTGAGCTTTTGCATGGGCAGGGTAAATTGTCTCTGGGGATAAGCGGGGGAAACAAGGTAGCTTTAAAACAGGAAATTGCTTTTGAAGCTGAAAGTGATATTGGTGGTCAGTTATTGATTGTTGATATTAATGCTGATGGCCGTGTTACCCAGTTATTTCCCAATAAATTTGTTAAAGATGAAAGCAACTGGAAGATTAAGGCGGGGCAGAAAATTTCCATTCCCAATGCATCTCAGTATGGTGGCCTTCAATCATTCAAAGCGGTAGAGCCAGCGGGCAAAGGGTTGCTTCTCGGGTTGGTTGTACCTGAAGATTTTCAACTATGGGCTGCGGAAGCTGGCCGGGATATTGGTACAAAAGGGTTTGAACCTGTCGCGGCTAAAGAACAGGGGCCATATCTGCAGGATCTTGTACAGCGTATTTCAGAATATAAGAGATCCAGAAAAGAGAGAGGTCTTGCACCAGTTGGTAACGGAGCCAAGTGGGCCATGACGGTTACAGAGTATGAAATTGAGAAAATTGTTACTGGTAGTCAGTGATGTGTTTAATACTCCCTTTCATCAATAATAACTCTGCCGTCAGCGGGGATGGTTCCTGCTGGCAGTAGTTTTATCTGGCCTTTCAGGCTGGTGATGGTCTGGAGGGTTTCGTTTACTTTAGAGATGAGGTTTACGTCAGATTGGGAGCATTCGGCTTCGAAGGTCATGACATCCTGTTCAGCCTGTCTGGTGATTACAATTCGAGAGCGGCCCAATTCCGGGTGGGCTTTGGTAATGGCTGCAACCTGTGATGGATGGATGAAAAGGCCTTTTACTTTTGCGGTCTGGTCAGCTCTGCCCATCCAGCCTTTTATTCTGGTGTTGGTGCGACCGCATGGGCTGGTGCCGGGTAAGACTGCAGAGAGATCTCCTGTGGCATAACGGATCATTGGAAAGTCCTGATTAAAACTGGTTACCAGAACTTCGCCGACTTCTCCTTCCAATACCGGTTCTCCTGTGCCGGGAGTGACAATTTCCAGAATAATATTTTCGTCCAGAACCATGCCTTCAAGGGCTTCTGTTTCATAGGCGATCAATCCGACGTCTGCGGTAATATAGGCCTGCAGCGCAGATATGCCGCGTTGTGCAAACTCCTGACGAAGAGACGGAGGGAGGGCAGCACCTGATACAAGAGCTTTTGTGATAGAGGATGTATCCAGTCCCTTTTCGCCGGCTTTATCAAGCAGGACTTTCAGGAAGTCCGGCGTTCCGGAGTAACCTGCGGGTTTTATGTGATTGATGGCCTCCACCTGCATATCAGTGTTGCCTACGCCAGCAGGGATAACCGGGCAACCAAGTGAGCGGGCACCTGCATCCAGTATGAAACCGCCTGGTGTGAGGTGGTAGCTGAATGCATTATGTATGATATCACCCTGTCTGAAGCCTGCTGCAAACAGGGCTCTGGCTGTTCGCCACCAGTCTTCCCTATGACCTTCGGGTTCGTAGATGGAGCCGGGTGACGTGAAAAGTCTGGCCAGAGTTTTGGGATCTGATATAGAGAAACCGCCAAGTGGTGGTGAATTTTTCTGCTTATCTGCAAGTTCAGATTTTCTCAATACGGGAAGTTGTGACAAGGCCTTGCGCGTTGTTATATCTGACGGGGCTATGTCTTTCAAAAGCTCTGCCCAGCCAAGTGCATGTTCTTTTGCTGATTTTATGAGTTCCGGTAATGCTGTGAAGAGTTTCTGCTCACGCAATTCCTGATCACGTATTTCGAGGTTATCGTAATGTTTGCTCATATGTCAGCTTCTTTCATCGTCATGCCAGCCAGCGTTTACGTCTTTTGTAATGTTTAACATTGCGGAATGATTTACGGTTCTCTCCTGCTACGCCCAGGTAGAATTCCTTGACGTCTTCGTTTTCACGAAGCATTTGAGCATCGCCGTCCAGAACTATTCTGCCGTTCTCGAGAATAAAGCCGTAGTCCGCATAACGCAGTGCTATATTGGTATTCTGTTCAGCGAGCAGGACACTGAGTTTCTGCTCTGTATTCAGGCGTTTTACTATTTCAAAAATTTCTTCGACCAGTCGTGGTGCCAGTCCCATTGAAGGTTCATCCAGCAGGATCATTTTGGGGCGGGACATAAGTGCCCGGCCAATCGCGGTCATTTGCTGTTCTCCACCGGACGTGTAACCAGCAAGAGAGTTTCTGCGTTCTTTAAGGCGTGGGAAATAAGTGTAAACCAGCTCAAGGTCCTGATTGATTTCGGTCCATCTGTTGCCTCTGGTATAGGCACCAGTCAGAAGGTTTTCCTCAACGGTGAGGTGTTCAAAGCAACGGCGGCCTTCCATAACCTGTATGCAGCCACGTTGTACAAGGGCATTTGGTGTTAATGCATGAACACGTTCTTTATTGAAGAAGATATCTCCTTTTGTAACTTCTCCTCTTTCGGCACTGAGCAGGTTGGAAATTGCCTTGAGGGTTGTTGTTTTCCCTGCACCGTTTGCACCAAGCAGAGCAATGATACCCCCTTCCGGCACTTCAAAAGAAACGCCTTTAAGTACCAGAATAACGTGATCGTAGATTACCTCGATATTATTAACCGAAAGAATTGGAAGCGGCTTTTCTGCCGCTTCCTTCGGGTTCTGATTTATCGGAACCTGTTCTGTCATTATTTGCAATCTCTTGGTTTTATATTATTTTCTTTTGCAAAGCCTTCGGAGTCTTCCTTGATAAGGGCATTTACTACTTCTCTGTCTGGCTCATAGAATTTGGATACTATTTTCCAGGCTTTTCCATCCCATTGCTGTACAGCAACAAGGCCGGGGCCTTCATGGTTTTCACAAGAGATTTTGACCGGGATGGTCATTCCTTCCATGCCAAGTGCCTTGAGTTCGGCTTCTCCCACATCAAGTGCTTCAAAGCCATCGCGGACATGTGTGCCCTTGACTTCTTTTGTCTTGTGAATTTCCATTGCTTTCTTGATTGCTTCGGCTGTCCACATGGCGGCGACGAGACCGCGATTATAAAGGACTTCTCCAACTCTGTCCTTGTATGTCGGGTCAACTGCTTTGCCTTTGTCATAGACGTGCTTCATGATTTCCTTGTGAACGGGGAAATCACTGCCGGAGGCATGGAACGTTCCTGACAGATAACCTTTTGCAGCATCACCAGCAGGTTTTACGTCATTCTCTGATCCTGACCACCAGACACCAATGAAGCGATCCATTGGATAGCGGATAGAGGCAGCTTCTTTAATAGCAACCTGGTTCATTACGCCCCAACCCCACATAAGAACCCAGTCAGGTTTCTCACGTCTGATTTGCAGCCATGTTGATTTTTGCTCCTGACCGGGGTGATTTACTGCCAGTCCACGGAATGTGAAGCCGTGCTTCTTCGCAAGAGCTTCAAGAGTGCGAATTGGCTCCTTACCGTAGGCAGAGTTGTGGTAAACCAGATAAATCTTTTTACCCTTTAGATTTTCAATGCCCTTTTCCCTGTCACCGATATATTTGACAAGAGCGGAAGCCTGACTCCAGTATGTAGCAGGGAAGTTGAAAACCCATTTGAAAATTTTACCATTGGCGGCAGATGTTCTGCCATATCCCATAGAATGTATGGGGATCTCATCTACAGAGGCTTTGGGAATGAGCTGGTATGTGATACCTGTGGAGAGAGGCTGATACATTACGGCGCCTGAGTCTCCAACACCTTTGGTTTTCTCATAGCACTCCACACCCTTTTTTGTATTGTATCCGGTCTCGCATGGAGCCAGGTTTATTTTAACCCCATTAATGCCGCCGTCCCGTTCATTGAGTAAGGTGAAGTAATCAACCATCCCGTTCGCAAACGGGATACCATTCGGTGCATAGGGACCAGTACGATAGTCCATTGTGGGAATGGTTATTTCATATGCGCTGGCGGGTATGGCCAGCAGCACTATGGACAGTATGGTCATGGTTGCGGTCTGCAGAAATTTTAATAATCTCATGTTTCGTTCCTCCCATGTATAACGGCATTATTGCCGATTACTCAGTCTTTAGAGTCGAGCGTTAATGCGGGAACGGCCACAGCCGTAATTTTTCTTTTATTATTTCCCAAAGTCTTGCCAAACCGTGTGGTTCGACGATTAAAAAGAAGAGGATCAGTGATCCCAGAATGATAAGTTTCATATGTTCGGCAAATGCTGTTGTCATGCCAAGGCTGTCGACCAGAATAGCTTCCAGGCCGACGGGTAAGGTGACAATAAATGCAGCACCAAGAAATGCTCCAAGAATTGTTCCAAGCCCTCCTATGATGATGATGAACAGCACATCGAATGATTGCTGAATGCCAAATGTTTCTTCAGATTCTGCAGCTCCCAGCCAGACTGTAAACATCAGTCCCCCGGCAATTCCTATATAAAAGGAGGAAATTGCAAAGGCTGTCAGTTTTGTTTGTAATGGCCGGATGCCTATGAGTTCAGCGGCTATATCCATATCCCGGATAGCCATCCACATTCGACCGATGCGTCCACGTACAATATTTTTTGCAATCAGGGCAAACAGGATCACAATAGTCAGGGTGAAGAGATATTCCACAACGGGCTCTGCTCTCGGGCCTGTAACCAGATATCCAAATATTTCTCTTGGTGGTGCTGTGATCTGGCCAGTGGCATTATTATTATAAAACCAGGGGACTTTATTAAAAAGCCAGATAATAAAGAATTGAGCCGCAAGTGTTGCGACTGCAAGGTAAAAGCCCTTGATGCGCAGGCTTGGCAGGCCAAACAGTATTCCCACAGCGGCAGTAACTATTCCGGAGGAGATCAGCACAAAGAAAAGGTTGAGATCCGGAAAGGCTGTCATGATTTTATACGAGGCGTAGGCACCAACAGCCAGAAAGGCACCCGTTCCCAGAGATAGTTGTCCGCAATAACCTGTCAGGATATTCAGACCTAAAGCAGCAAGGGCATATATTAGAAATGGCAGTATGATGGCATTGGCCCAATAGTCATTGATAAAGAAGGGAATTATCAGATAGGCAACGATGAGGAGAGCCGTCATAAAATAACGGTCCTGCCTGATAGGAAGTATTGCCTGATCAGCGGAATATGAAGTCTTGAACTGTCCTGCTTCGTTGTAAAACATCGCGCTTGTCCCCTATATCCGCTCTATTATTTTTTCACCAAATAAGCCTTGCGGGCGAATGAGGAGAAATGCGAGGGCAAGCATGTAAGCAAACCAGTTTTCTATCGCTCCGCCAATGATCGGGCCGGCATAGATTTCAGCGACTTTTTCACCGACGCCGATAATGAGGCCGCCAATAATAACGCCAGGGATGGAATCAAAGCCACCAAGAATAAGCACGGGCAGGGCTTTCAGGGCGATCAGTGATAGTGAAAACTGAATACCGGATTTTGTTCCCCAAATGATACCAGCGACCAGAGCAACCATGCCTGCAACAGACCAAACGATGACCCAGATTGAGCGCAGAGATATTCCTACGGAGAGAGCTGCCTGATTATCGTCAGCAACGGCCCGCAATGCTCTTCCGATTCTGGTTTTCTGGAAGAAAATTGCAAGGGTTATCACCAGCACGGTTGCCAGCACTGCAGCTACTATTTCAACTTTTTCAATATACAGGCCAAAATTATCCAGAAGGAAATCACTGGCACCTTGTGGAAGTCCGAGGTTCAGTACTTTTACATCCGAGCCCCAGAGTATATCCCCCAGTCCTTCAAGAATATATGCGAGGCCAAGAGTTGCCATGAATAGAATAATGGGCTCCTGATTGATGAGGTGGCGTAAAATGAAGCGTTCTATCAACCAGGCCAGTATTACCATGACTGCTATTGTTACTATGATGGCGAGCCAGGCAGGCATGGCAAGGTCAGGATTTTTCGCATGGGTAAAGGGGATTGTTCCGGTCATCAAGCCGACAAGGGTGAGTGCTGCAAACAAAGCCATTACTCCTTGCGCGAAATTAAAAACCCCGGAGGCTTTATAAATCAGTACAAAACCGAGTGCGACGAGAGAGTACATAATACCGACCAGAAGACCGCTGATTACTGTCTCAACTAAAAATAGCATTACACATAGTCTCCTGCAGAAATGTTTTAAGTTCTGTATTTTCTAATCATGAGGAATGCCAAGATAGGCATCTATTACGTCCTGATTATTCTGTATTTCCTCTGGCGTTCCGTCGCCAATCTTTCTGCCATAGTCCAGCACAACGATACTGTTCGACAGATCCATAACAACGCCCATATCATGTTCTATAAGTGCAATAGTTGTTCCGAACTGTTCATTGACGTCGATGATAAAGCGGGACATGTCCTCTTTTTCCTCAAGGTTCATGCCGGCCATAGGTTCGTCCAGAAGGAGCAGTTCCGGTTCCATTGCCAATGCGCGGCCAAGTTCAACTCTTTTTTGCAGCCCATAGGGAAGTTTGCCGACAGGAGTTCTGCGTATGTGCTGGATGGCCAGAAAATCTATAATTTCCTCAACAAATTGACGGTTTCTTTGTTCTTCCCATGAGGCCGGGCCATAATGGAGCATCTGCCATATCAACCCTCTTTTCATTTTTAAGGTGCGGCCTGACATGATGTTGTCCAGTGTGGTCATGCCCTTGAACAAAGCTACATTCTGAAATGTACGGGCAATACCCTGAGATGCGGCTACCTGCGGGCGCATTCGTTTTCTTTGCTGGCCCTTGAATGTAATTGTCCCTTTCTGAGGGTGGTAAAAGCCGTTAATTACATTTAGCATTGATGTTTTACCGGCACCATTCGGACCTATGATCGCCTGTATGTCACCTCGTTTAATATTGAAGCTGACATCATCAATTGCTGTGACACCTCCAAATGAGAGACAAACATTTTTAACTGAGAGCAGTTCCTCATTCTGATCTGGGGATAGTTTTTCCTGCTGCTCAACCTGTCTGGAAAATGCTGATTGGTTTTTCTTATCTATCTCGAATGTTTTGTCCGGAATGGTATTCATTCAGCCGCCTCCATATGCCCTTCAGCGGGGTATGTTGGCATATCAACTATTTTGACATTACCGCTGAGTGATCCTTTCCGGCCATCTTCAAAAGTTACTTCTGTTGAAATCCGGCATGTGGTGCTGCCGTTATAGAAGGCTTCAACCAGGGGGAGAAAACGGTTTTCAACGAAACTTCTGCGAACTTTCTGGGTGCGTGTAAGCTCTCCGTCATCTGCGTCGAGTTCTTTATGCAGGATCAGGAAGCGTCGGATCTGTGCTCCTGCCATATCTGGTTCACGTGCGAGGCTTAAATTTACTTCATCAACATTCTCTCGGATCATGTCATAGACTTCCGGAAGGCCAGCCAGTTCCTGATAACTGGCGTAAATAATATTATTGCGTTCGGCCCAGTTGGCGACAGAGGTGAGATCTATATTGATCATAACTGAACAGAAATCCCGTCCATCTCCATAAGCAACGGCTTCCTTGATGTTGGGATAGAATTTCAGTTTGTTTTCTATATATTTGGGTGCGAATAAGGTGCCGTCATTTAATTTTCCGACATCTTTGGCACGGTCTACGATCTTGAGGTGTCCATGTGAATCCAGAAAACCTGCGTCTCCCGTTCTTACCCAGCCATCTGCCGTTTTGGTTGTGCTGGTTGCTTCTTCATTTTTGTAATAGGAAAGAAATACGCCAGGGCTTTTAAATTCAACTTCTCCGGTTTCAGATATTCTTATATCAACTTCGGGGGCTGGTGTGCCAACTGTATCGGGGAATATCTCGCCGTCAGGCTGTAATGCAATATAGACACTTGCTTCGGTTTGTCCGTAGAGCTGTTTCAGGTTCATGCCGAGAGATCGGTAAAAACGAAATATCTCTGGTCCTATGGCTTCGCCCGCTGTGTAGGCTACTCTGGTTCTGCTAAATCCCAATCTGTTTTTAACAGGGGAGTAAACCAAAATATTGCCGAGCCAGTATTGTATTCTGTTTATCAGGCTGACCTTTTTACCGTTCAGTATATCCTCGCCATATAGTCGGGCGATGTTCAGGAAATAATCGAACATTTTTCTCTTAAGCCAGCCAGCATCTTCCATGCGGACCATGATTGCAGTCAGAAGTTCTTCAAAAACTCTTGGAGGGCCAAAGAAGAAGGTCGGGCCAATTTCCCGTCTGTCTATCACGATGGTTTCGGGGCTTTCAGGGCAGGATATACAGAAGCCAGCAGCATAGGACTGGCCATAGGAAAATATGTGATCACCAACCCATGCCATTGGCAGATATGAGAACATTTCCACTTTGTGATCAAGGTTATCAAAAGTGTTTGCATTTCGGGCAGAGAGGATAACGTTATCGTGAGAGAGTACCACACCTTTAGGCTTTCCGGTTGTTCCGGATGTATAGAGAATGACGCTTATATCGCTGCCTTTGCCTTTGGCTATTTCATCAAGCCAGGGTTGTTCCAGGTAGTTTTTTTCGGATGATGATTTTGTGCCGAGTGCCTGTACAGCTTCAAAGCTGAGGAGATGGCTGTGATTGTAATTTCTGAGGCCTCGGGTGTCATCATATATTATGCTATTGATCTTGCTGATGTTTTCACTAATTTCCAGTATTTTATCAACCTGTTCCTGATTTTCGGCTATTACGAAACTGACTTCGGCGTGGTTGAGGACATAGGAGAGCTCTTCTGCTACGGAGTCCTGATATACGGGCACGGGAATAGCACCCAGGCTCTGGCAGGCTACAAAGGTCCAGTACAGTCTTGGCCTGTTATCACCAATTATAGCTACCTTGTTACCGCGCTTCACGCCAAGTTGCTGAAGGCCAAGGGAAAATGATTGCACTTCCTGTAATACCTGTTTCCAGGTCCAGGTCTGCCATATGCCGAGATTTTTTTCACGAATTGCAGGATGTTTTCCAAAAGTCTTTGCGTTATGCAAAAGAAGCTTTGGAACGGTATCGACGACGAGAGTGTTTTCAGCAGGCTCTGATGCTGCATCCATCTGCTCTTAGTCCTCCCAAGATATCATTTATTGATATCGCAACGAAGTTTTTTATAGTTATTCGAGACTTAATATTTTCAATAACCATTTAATGATAATGACAGTTGATCACTACAATCAATAGAATTTTTATTATCAACTGGTATAAGACAGGAAGGCTGACATGTATGCGGTATAGATAAAGGCAGGTAAAATAAATTGCAAAGTAAAACAGGCTCAGTCGGGCTTTTCGCCAGACTGAAGCTGTTTGCAGTTGATGGTATTTATCTACCTGACTCTGTCTGTCACTCTCGTCAAAACAGGGAAATACTCTTTTCCGTATCCTGCATTTCTGGCCTTTTCCATTCTTGATTTTGCCAGTTCTGCTCCATGAGCAATGACGCCTGTATCTTTGGCGAGATCGAGGGCATAGCTGACATCTTTTAAGGCGTAGTCTGTGGGAAATGCACCTTCAGGGAAAATATCTTTTATCATGGCTTTCATGCCGTGGTTGCGTAACGCAAAACTGTCTGCCGAGCCTTTTGTTAAAGTATCAAACAGTAACTCTGCCTCCATACCAGCAGCTTTTCCAAGAGCAAGTGCTTCAGATAACGCAACAACAGTTTCAAACAGAACCATATTATTGAGTATTTTAGTGACCTGACCACAACCTACAGGACCGCAATGTGTAACCTCGCTTCCTGCATGGGACAGGAGGGGAAGAACAAGGTCGAAAGTTTCTTTGCTTGCTCCAACCATAACGGAGAGAGTTCCATCTTCGGCGGCCTGTCTGGTACGGGCTACAGGGGCATCGGCATAGGTAATATTTCGGGAGGAAAGAAGATCAGCCATTTGTTTTGTCAGGCCAACAGGTGACGTGGAGAGGTCCACGAGAATAAGGCCTTCCCTTCCTCTTACTGCAATGCCATCAGGCATTGTGATGATATGCTCTACTTCGGTGCCTCCGGGAAGTGAAAGGAACAGAATATCAACAGCTTCAGCTAGTTCCCCAATTGATCCTGCTTTATTAATACCGTATTTTGCCAGCCTTTTAATTGAAGCAGTGTTCAGGTCGCATACAGTCATTGAATAACCGGATTTGACTGCAATATTGCGGCAGATCGGTTCACCCATTACGCCCAGGCCAATGAAGCCCAGTTTTTTATCGGTCATTTATTTCCTCCGATGATTTCCTTAACCGGGAATTGCCAGAGGCATTCACCGCACAATGAGCCAAGCCATGCGTGATTTTCATCATGAGAGAAGGCTATGGATGCTGCGTTTCCAAGTTTTGTATCGCCCACCTGATAAAAGTGTTCCCGTCCCATTCTGCCTTCAAGCTTTGCTTCTTCTACCCAGGCCATGTGTTCAGGTTCTGCGTCTTCCAGGATCAGGTTCCTTGTTCCATCGGGGGCAATGCGCCATATGCGGTTAGAGACAATCGAGGTGAGCCACAGATATCCTTCAGAGTCAAAGCGAAGCCCGTCAGGGAAATCACCATATCCAAATTGCGCAAAGGTTTCTCGATCTGAAAGACTGCCGTCTGCTGCCAGATTAAAGCGGCTGATACTTCTGGAAAATGTTTCTGCAATATACAGTGAGTTGCCATCCGGTGAGACCCTGCATTCATTGGCAAAGCATATATCGTCAGCAAGAATTCGGGCATTGCCGTCTTCGACCAGAACTATCATGCCATCTCTGACTCGTTCCGTATAAGCATTAAAGCGTGGGTGGGACATTGTTGATACTGTGATCCAGATACGTCCATCCGGGGTCTGCATTACAAAATTTGCTGCTGCCAGCGAGCGACCTTCAGCTTCCATCAGGTATGGGGTTAATTCTCCTTTTGCAGACAGCTGCCATACTCCTCCTCCTTCACCGATATTAGCAAGAAGGAAACCCCCGTCGGCCAGTGAGGCTATGCCATTTGGTATAAGTTCGTGGCCGTTTGCCATAGCGTTTTCCGGGCCAATCGTATGCTGATTACCGTCTGTTGTGAGGAGAGTTATGCCCCGGCCTCTGTGTGAAACTGCAATGCTACCGTTTGCCAGAAGCTGGACAGATTCGGGCCTGTGCAGGTTTTTACCCAGTGGTTTCAAGGCGTCAGCAGTTAAGAGAGGCGTGTATTCCTGTTCGGTCATGAGGTTCCTCCTTTTCCCCAGAATAGATCATAAATTCTGTCTGATGCAACAGTATATTTGCATGGGATGATGTTTCCTATGTGATCTGATTTTTAAAGATTGCTTGCCAGCAGGAGGATATGTCGTTTATAAAAACAGAACTAATGGTCCTATGAACAGAACATAATTTGGACGGGAGTTCTATTATATGTCAGATACAGTCGGGTTAATTATTGGCGGTCACACTGTTTCAGGTGAAGGCCCTGAGATAGATGTCGTTGACCCTTCTGATGGCAGTATTATCGGAGGTGTAGGAACTGCAAGTGAGGAACAGGTAGACAGGGCTGTAACTGCAGGGGTGAAGGGATTATCATCGTCTGGGTGGGCAGATAGTCTACCACATGAACGGGCCAGAGTTCTGAGCAGAATTGCCGCAAAGATAGAAGGGAAGGCAGATCATCTGGCGAACCTTCAGATGCGGGAGAATGGCAAGACATTTCACGAAAGTCTGGTTCAGGCCAGATCTGCTGCGGACTATTTTCGTTATTATGCGGCTGTTTGTGAGGTTATGGAGGATGTGGTTCCACCGTCCCGTGGCAATTACCTGACGATGAGCAGGCATGAGCCTTATGGTGTTGTTGCAGCGCTTACCCCCTGGAATTCACCGTTAACTATGGGAGCACAGAAAATAGCGCCGGCGCTGGCGGCAGGTAATGCTGTGGTTCTGAAAGCGTCTGAAACGACTTCACTTGTTTCGCTGGCCCTTGGAGAATGTTGTGTTGATGCAGGCTTATCTGAAGGGTTAATTTCAGTTATTGCAGGTAAGGCAGATATTGGCAGGGCGCTTGTGAACCATAAGGATATCTCTCTTGTTTCTTTTACTGGTGGAACATCGACAGGCCAGTTTATTGCACAGGATGTGGCCAGTCGTCTGGTTCCTTTAATTCTGGAGCTTGGTGGTAAGTCACCTCATATTGTTTTTGCTGATGCGGATATTGATGCGGCAGCAAGGGCTGTTGCATCAGGCATCTTTGGCGGGGCGGGGCAATCCTGTGTTGCCGGATCGCGGTTGTTTGTTGAGGAAAGTGTCCGTGAGCTTTTTATTGAGCGTCTTGTTCAAATAGCAGGTGATATGATTGTTGGTCCTCCCATGCAGGATGATACAGTCATAGGGCCTCTGTCGTCTTTTGCCCACCGGGAGAGGGTTGAAGGTCTGGTTGCCAGTGCTGTAGCGGAAGGTGGTCAGATTATATTCGGAGGGAAACGGCCCGAGGGGGATATTTTTGATAAAGGCGCCTATTACCTGCCGACAATTATTGATGGCCTGAATAATAAATCCAGACTGGCTCAGGAGGAAGTTTTTGGTCCAGTTTTGTGCGTTATTCCATTCGGTTCCGAAGAAGAGCTGGTGAGTGAAGCCAATGACAGTGTGTTTGGCCTTGCTGCCGGTATATGGACTTCCAAATATCCACGGGCCTGGCGTATTGCGAAAGCTCTGCACGCGGGAACAGTCTGGATTAATTGCTATAAGCAGCTTTCAATTACTGCATCGTTTGGCGGTTATAAACTGTCTGGTCTGGGGCGTGAAAAGGGTATTCAGGGTATGCGGGCCTATCAGCAGGTTAAAAGTATTTACTGGGGAATGTAAGCATGAATGAAGAGTCTATTCTTGCACGTATTCCTTATGAAACATGGGATGTGCTTATCGCTGGTGGCGGGAATGCGGCGCTTTGTGCTGCCATAACAGCACGCAGGGCCGGGGCATCAGTATTACTGGTTGAAGCTGCACCGAAGTTTTATCGTGGTGGTAATACGCGGCATACTCGTAATCTTCGTCTGGCCCATGATGAGGGCAATGACATTCTGACAGGCCCTTACCGGGAGGAGGAGATGTGGGAAGACCTGCTCAGAGTTACCAGGGGGAATACGGATGAACCACTGGCACGCATGACGATCTCCAGATCAAAACAATTATGGGATGGACTGGGGGATCTTGGCGTCAGATTTCAGCAACCCATTGGAGGAACTTTATCACTGGGCAGGACTAATGCCTTTTTTCATGGTGGTGGTCGGGCGATGCTTAATTCGCTTTATATTACAGCCGAGGATGCCGGGGTTGAAATTATCTATGATACTGAAGTTGTTGATGTAAAGATGAAGGGAAGTGTCTTTAAAGAAGCAACTGTATGTCATGACGGGGATAATCTTCAGGTCAGGGCAGGTTCCTTTGTGGCGGCAGCGGGTGGTTTTGAAGCTAATATTGAATGGCTTAAGGAAAGCTGGGGTGATGCTGCGGAAAATTTCAGAATTCGGGGCACGCCTTATAACCGGGGTTCACTGTTACGTGTTTTGCTGGGAAAGGGTGCGCAACAGGTCGGTGAGCCGGATCAGTGTCATGCTGTTGCGATTGATGCGCGTGCTCCTAAATATGACGGTGGGATTGCTACACGACTGGACTGTATTGTGTTTGGTATAGTCGTTAATCGGGATGCGCAGCGTTTTTATGATGAGGGTGAGGATTTCTGGCCCAAGCGATATGCTATCTGGGGGCGGCTGGTTGCAGCACAGCCCGGCCAGATTGCATATGCCATTATTGAGGCGGAAGATGCCAAACGTTTTATGCCCTCAATTTTTCCAGCAATTGAAAGTCCTACACTGGAAGGGCTGGCGGAACAGATAGATCTGAATCCATCGGCATTATGCGAGACTGTTCGTCAGTTTAATGAGGCTGTTAAAGCGGGAGAGTTTGATCCGACGGAGCTTGATGACTGCAGAACTGAGGGGCTTACTCCATCAAAGTCGCACTGGGCACGCAGGATAGAGAATGGGCCTTTTCAGGCTTATCCGCTTTGTCCGGGAATTACATTTACCTATCTTGGTGTTCGCGTGAATGATGAAGCAAGAATTATCATGAACGATGGAACACCATCACCAAATATGTTTGCGGCTGGAGAAATAATGGCTGGAAATATTCTGGGCGAGGGGTATATGGCCGGGATTGGTATGACGATTGGTTCTGTTTTTGGCATGATTTCAGGAAAGGAAGCAGCGGTTGTTGCAAATAAATAATAATAAGATGTCAGAGGCACAAACTGAAGCTGAGCGTCTTATGCGCATCTGTAATGCCTGTCGATATTGCGAGGGACTTTGTGCTGTTTTTCCCGCTATGGAGATGAGGAAAGCCTTTAAGGAAGGTGATCTCAATTATCTTGCTAACCTGTGCCATAACTGTGGGGGGTGTTATCATGCCTGCCAGTATGCGCCACCTCACGAGTTTGGAGTTAATGTTCCAAAGACACTGGCTCAGGTGAGGAATGAGAGTTATCGGGCTTATGTCTGGCCTAGAATACTGGCACCACTTATGGAGAAGAATGGCGCTGTTATAACCCTTGTTACGATATTTTCTGTCTGCGCGTTTATAGCAGCATTTATGCTTCTAACGACAAGTTCTGTCATGTTCGGGGTTGTAACAGGTGAAGGTGCTTTTTACAAAATTATGTCTCACAATGCGATGGCGTTACTTTTTGGCGGGGCGTTTCTTTATGTTATTCTGGCGCTTGTGATGGGGTTCAGGGCTTTCTGGAAAGATATCAGGGCTGAGCAGTCTGTACTCTCTGATGGTGGTTCGGTTTTTCAGGCTATGAAGGATGTTGCTACACTACGATATCTTGATGGGGAGGGAGCTGGTTGCGGTAATGAGAATGAGAGGCCAGACAAGAGGCGCAGGCTGTTTCACCATATGACTTTCTATGGATTTCTTTTATGTTTTGCTTCGACCAGTCTTGCAACGCTCTATCATTATATTGGTGGATGGGAGGCTCCATATGATTTCTTTAGCCTGCCTGTTATTTTTGGAACTGTCGGCGGAATTGGAATATCTATCGGGCCAGTAGGGCTCTATTATCTGAAGAGTAAAAGGTTACCGGAGCTTGGAGCTGATAATCGTGGTATGGACAGTGCTTTTCTTCTGATGCTTGCTGCTGTGGGAGTATCCGGTCTGGCGTTAATGATTCTCAGAGCCACGGGTTTTATGGGAACTCTACTGGCGTTGCATCTTGGGTTAGTGCTGGCTTTTTTCCTGATGATGCCATATAGCAAATTTGTACATGGAATATACCGTGCCGGGGCTCTGGTTTATTATGCGATTGAGCAGCGACGGAATAGGAGCGGTTAATCCGGGTATTATTCGGGATAGGAACCACCCAGAGCCAACGACAGTTTTCTGGCTGCGTCGTGGAGTTGTGGCTTCATTTCTTTTGTTCCGGCGGGCCCAAACCGTTTGCGGGGTCCTGAAAGGGACAGAGCTCCGAGAACATTGTTTTCTGATCCGAAGACGGGAGCGGCAACTCCTGCACATTCAGGGTCTCTTTCACCAAGCGAGCGGGCAAATAATTCCGTTCTGATTTTATTGAATTCCTTGCCCTTTGCTCCGGTAAAGGCCAACAGAACCTTTCCGGCTGCACCCTGTCTTAATGGAAGTCTGTCTCCTGCTCTTACGCGATCGAGCGTTGAGTGATGGCTGTCCAGCCTGAACAGGCACAGGCGTTCGTCTTCTGACTGAATTATGTGGAATGAGGGGCTTTCCGAACCAGCTTCAACCAGCTCATGCAGTATGGGGAGGACATGATGTCGGAGAGGGTTGGTGCGTTCATAGGCAATACCTAAGCGCATTACTGTCGGGCCAAGCGTATATTTTGAATCTTCTATGCGCATAATATATCCGGCGCGCAGCAGAGATTCCATAATGCGCAGGATTGTACTTTTATACAGACCAGTTGAGCGTGATATTTCTGAAAGGGTGCGTGGGGTGTCAGCTCCTTCGAGTGCCGAAATAATTGCAAAAGCCCTGTCCACAGCGGCAACGCCACCGGATGTGTTCTGCTCAACTGCTTCATCTGCCATAGTGCACACTTTCATTGATGATTGAGGCATTGATTATAAATGAATCGCCTGTTGTTCTCAAAGGCTTATCAGAGGTATTGCGAGATTTAAAGGGGAGTGTTGATATAGCGGTGTGTTTCAAGCGGGGGTAACGAAAAACAGTCAAAGTTACAGGCAGGAACTTCCGATAATGGAAAAACCTGCCTGCTTCCGGGGAAATTACTTACCGCCAAACTGTTTGCTTAGCGTGAATTTTACTGTGCGGCCTGTGCCGGGATCACCTGCAAGGTGTTCCTTGTAGTCGCGATCGAAGAGGTTATCGACTGTAACTCTTGCTTCAAGACCCTTGAATTCATGACTGTCAGGTTTCCAGCTTGCAAAGAGGCCATGTACTGCATATCCATCAATTGCAGATATTGTTCCGGAAACCTTGTCCTGTCCGGCAGCGAATGTGCCTTTCCAGCCAAAACTGACATCATATTGTGGGAGATACCCACCAAGGGTAACGTTCAACTGATCTGCGGGGACGCTATTCAACCAGACATCAGCATCTTCATCCCTGCCTCTTGCACGTGTGTAGGCGAATTTAGCGAATACGGAATCTGACTGGTAGGAGCCTTCCAGCTCCAGCCCATAAAGACGGGCTTTATCTGTATTTGTATAAGGGCTGGTGCGTGTTTCTCTGCTGATCAGGTTTTTTACGTCGTTGTTATAGAGTGTAACTTTCAGCCTGAAAGCGTCGCTGTTTTTGAACAGATTGTCATAGCTCAGTGCTATTCCCGCTTCTACGTTATCCGAGATTTCAGGAGCAATATCAAAGTTACCACTGGTAGCATCAAAAACCTCATCAAGAACCGGCATTCTTTCCGTGTGAGCATAAGATCCAAAAACTGCAAAATAGTTATTGAATTTATAATGGGCAGCCAGTTTCGGGGAGACAGCATTGAAGGTCTCACTTTCCTGAAGGCTGCTGGAAACGAGGTCTCCCGGAGACAATTTCTGATGGTCAACACGTATACCTGGAATAAGGGTCAGTTTGTCTTTCCAGATAAATTCGTTTTGTATGAAACTGCCAATCAGCTGGGACTTTCCTTCCGGATGGAAAGTATGCGATCCGGTAATTGCTGTTTCCGCTAAACGGGTTTGTTCTGAGGCCTGTATACCAACTGTAAGGTAGTTTTTATAGGAATCCGTGATTTTTTCAAAAGTGTTCTCAGCCTTTAGCTGGTAGGTTTTGTAACCATATGTGCCATCTTCATAGAGTGTCGAAGGCCTTGCCGGTGTTGCGGTCGAGTTTTCCTGTTCTACAGTTGTATCAGAAAATGATCCAATAATCTTGAGGTTTAGCCAGGGGTTGGCATAGCCTAAGTGTTCGTATTTAATGACTGCTGTCTTGTCCAGAACTTTACGATCTACCCTGCCAAAGTCAGCGAGAGTTCCCGTCTGCGAATATTGTGCATCGTCAGCATCACTTGACCATTGCTGATAAGATGCTGTCAGTTTCTGATCTCTGTTTGCTCCAAATGCATATGTACCTTTCAGGAGGCCTGAGTAGGCTTCGAACTCTGATCCTATAATTGTATTACCAGAACCGTCTTCAAAATTGCCGCTGGTTCTTTTATTGATTGAGGCGAGGACTTCAAATGAATCTGAAAATTTATAGGCACCTATGACAGAGCCAAGCTTTCCGTTGCCATTAGAGGCATAGCCGCCCTTAACGCGTAGCGCCCATTTATCACCGGACTCCAGGAAGTCGGAAGCATCTTTTGTCGTCAGGTTAATTACACCTGCAAGTGCTCCACTGCCATAGAGTGTTGATGAGGCCGGGCCACGAAGAACCTCAATGCGTTTGTAAAGTTCTGGCTCACTGAAGAAAGAACCCATTCTGTATTGTTCATAGAATTTTGTTGCGCCATCTACTGTTACTATGAGGCGTGGCTCATCAGCACTGCCAAGTGATCCTATGCCGCGAATGTTAAAGCTTTGTCCAAGTACGCGGTCACTACCTACTACGGTAACACCGGGCAGTTCCTTAAGAACTTCACCAACTGTGTTTCCCTGTTTTTCGTCGATGTCTTCCTGATCGACGACTGAAACTGCCTGTGGTGTATCAATTGCGATTTTTTCTTTACCTGCTGTTACAACTACCCTGTCCAGCATGATGCCTGAATTCTGACTATCCTGTGCGTTTACTGTGGGAGAAGCGCCAATGACTGCACATGCCAATCCGCCTAACAGCGCGCTCTGTTTTATCCCCTTGTTCATTATATGACTCCAACCGGTTAATACCAAAGAAATGGCTGGCTGGCTTGGGGTGGAGCACCGTTTGCTGGCTGGCTCAGGTTGCCTGAGAAACAACTTTAATCAGACGTTTTTATTTTTTGAACTTGTACAAATTACTATTCTTGAGTATTTTAGTCAAGAAATAATTGACATGAAGATGAAAGGCTGTTTTTAGATAGAAATACAGAATTTGAACCGGGGTATCAGGTCACATGTGCAACCTGAATGGCTTGCAATAATACAGATGCAATGAATACATTTTACCTGAATCCCCCCATGCAAGGTTGGTAAGTTATGCAATATGGCGATGGTAATGCTTTAACCGATAATGAAAAAGATGAAACCGAGAAAGTGTACGTCAATCAGAATGTAGTGATTTCGACAAAGTCTCTTTTTGGTAAAAGCAACGAGATCCTTATTGATCATGACAACACACTGTACCGATTAAAAATTACGAGACAGGGCAAGCTTATCCTTAACAAATAGCCCTGTTGTAAAAAATAGAAACTGACTTGAAGAAACTGACCTGGAGCCTGCAAATGAGTAAACCCACTCCGCAAGAACTGAAACAATCTATTATTGAAAACCCCAAGAAGAGAAGCCGGGATCTGGCTCTTGAACTTGGTGTATCAGAGGGAGAGCTGCTCGCGGCAAATTGCGGTGATTATGTTACGCGGCTGAACTGCAAGCCCGGAGAATTTGTACAATCCCTGACTGCGCTGGGACCCGTTATGGCATTGACCAGAAATGAAAGTGTGGTGCATGAGAAGACGGGTGTTTACGATAATATCCATGTCAACAAAATGCATACAATTGTTCTGAATGAAGATATTGATCTGCGCGTATTCATGTCGCACTGGACCAATATATTTTCAGTAACGCAGGAAGGTGACAATGGTACGAAGCGTAGTTTTCAGGTTTTCAATAATCAGGGAGAAGCAATCCATAAGGTTCATATGAAGCCTCAATCTAATATTGAAGCTTTTGATGAAATTACGTCGCGTTTCAAGGCAGATGATCAAAGTCCTGACTTTGCTGTAACACCTGTAGAAAATAAAGAATTTGATATTCCAGATGATGATGTTGATCTGGTTCTGTTGCAGGAAAAATGGGCGGCCATGACTGATGTTCATCAGTTTATCGGTATTCTGAAAAAACTGAATTGCTCCAGATATCAGGCTGTGAAACTGGTAGGGGAGGAGTTTGCAGAGCAGCTTGACCCTTCCTGTATTCCATCATTGCTGACTGAGGTTGTTCAGGAAGAAACACCGATAATGTGTTTTGTTGGCAGTAAGGGCTGTATTCAGATTCACAGCGGTCCTATTTATGACCTTAAGACTATGGGGCCCTGGTATAATATACTTGATCCCAACTTTAACCTGCATTTGCGACTGGATCATATTTCTGAAGTCTGGGCTGTGCGCAAACCAACTGATGTGGAATATGTGACCTCGGTTGAAGTTTATGACAAAGACAAGAACCTGATTGTTCAGTTCTTTGGCAAACGCACGGAGAGTAAGGCGGAGAGACCAGACTGGCGTGCAATTGTTACTTCCATGCCGCGCCTGCAAACAGCTCTTGCGAGCTAAAATCAATCAGGAGAGTATTATGAGATTATTATACGGAATACCACTATTTCTGCTTCTGGTTGCGGCCTCTCAGGCATTTGCTTCAGAGCGGGTTATTACAGACGGACATGGACGCAAGATTACTGTGGGGGATACATCCCGTATTGTATCTATTGGCGGATCTGTTACCGAAATAATTTATGCTTTGGGAGAACAGGACAGGATTGTTGCAAGAGATTCTACAAGTTCCTACCCCTCGCAGGCTTTGTCGAAAAAGAATATTGGCTATGTAAGGGCGTTATCCTCCGAAGGGGTATTATCAGTCAAGCCTACGCTTATTCTTGCGCTTGATGGAGCCGGTCCGCCTGAAGTTATTGAAGTTCTGGAGAAAGCGTCAGTTCCCATGCTTTCGGTGCCTCACAAATTTTCTGAAGAAGGTGTGATTGAGAAAATCAGATTTATCGGAGATGTTCTTGAGGTTCAGGAAAAGAGTGAAAAGCTTATCAAAAAGGTTCAGGAAGATTTTTCCAAACTGAAAGAGCTCACTAAAGACATATCCAAAAAAGACAAGGTCATGTTTATTCTGAGCATGAATGGTGGGCGGGTTCTCACCTCTGGCAGGAATACTGCTGCCGCTGCTATGATAAAAATGGCTGGTGGCGAGAATGCTATAACCGGGATGGAAGGTTATAAGCCAATTGCTGACGAGGTTATTGTAAGCTCCAGGCCAACTGCCATACTGATGATGGATCGCGGTGGTGATCATTCGATAAAGAATGATGAGCTTTTCAAGATTGCTTCATTCAGTCTGACACCGGTAGCTAAAACCAGAAAAGTGATAAGAATTAATGGTCTCTATCTATTAGGATTTGGCCCGAGAACAGCTTCTGCGGCAAGGGATCTGGCTGACAAATTATATGGCCAGAGCAAGTCTGCATCAGTTTCCAAGAAAAAGCAGGGAGAGTAGTTTGTCCTCTATTGCGAGCAGAGAAAGCCTGTGGTGGGGATCTCTTTCAATTTTCAGGTCCGAGAAAGTGAACAGTCCGGGTGACAGGAGCGGACGGGCAATTATGGTTATTGCCATGCTTGTGATGCTGCTTCTGATTACAATGCTATCCTCGTTGTGTATCGGTGCCACCGGGACTTCATTTTTTTCTGTTATCGGGAATCTACTTACCGGATCGAGCAGTACTTCTGCTACGATTATAATATTTGAAATCCGGTTGCCGAGGATGATACTTGGCGTTCTTGTGGGCTCTTCGCTTGCCGTATCGGGAGCGGTTATGCAGGGGTTATTCAGAAACCCTCTCGCTGATCCCGGACTGGTGGGAGTCTCTGCAGGGGCTTCTCTTGCTGCTGTATCGGTTATTGTCCTCGGGACAAGTATTCTGGCTCCTGTTGCTGCATTGTTGGGGAAATATATGCTTCCCTTTGCAGCTTTTGGAGGGGGACTGATTACTACAATCATTCTATATACGATTGCCACGCGCCGTGGTCAGACATCTGTCGCGACAATGTTGCTTGGTGGTATTGCTCTTGCTGCTCTTGCAGGCGCTTTATCAGGAGTGCTGATTTATATCAGTGATGATTTGCAGATGAGGGACCTGATATTCTGGCAGATGGGATCTCTGGGAGGTGCGACATGGGAGAAGATCGGGATATCGGCTCCGTTTATTCTACTTTCATTTATGGTCATTCCACTTATCGGGAGTGGGCTTAATGCTCTTGTTCTTGGTGAGGCAGAAGCAAAATATATGGGAGTGCGGGTTCAGCTTCTGAAGCGTGCTATTATTCTTATGGTGGCCTGCTCGGTTGGTGCCTGTGTTGCCGTTTCGGGCGCTATCGGGTTTATCGGCATTGTGGTTCCACATTTACTGCGTCTGCTTATAGGGCCTGATCATCGTTACATTCTCCCGGCAAGCGCGTTGCTTGGTGCTTCGTTATTGCTTGTTGCGGATTCGGTCAGCAGAGTTGTGGTTGCACCTGCGGAATTGCCTATCGGGATTGTTACGGCTGCTCTTGGGGGACCGTTCTTTCTCTGGATATTACTGAGACAGCGCAGTATTCTGGATTTGTAGAAAAGTCATCAAAATGTATATAGCAGAAAATATCGATGTCATTATTGGCAACAGGAAAATCGTGAGCAAGAGCAGTACGGTTGTTGTGCCTGGGAAGGTAACAGTTCTGGTCGGGCCAAATGGAGCCGGGAAGTCTACGCTGTTAAAGGCCATGACAGGGCAGCATAGATACTCAAATGGTATGGTGTCTGTTAACGGGCGGGATCTCAAGCTTCTTGATGACGGGGATCTGGCTTTGCAACGGGCTGTGTTGCCGCAGTCCAGTTCGCTATCATTTCCATTTACGGTGTATGAGGTTGTAAAGCTTGGAATGCTGGCAGGTTGTTCCGGCATTGATCATAATACTATCAGTTCGTTACCGCAAATGGCGCTGGAGCGTGTCGGGATGCAGGAGTATAGCGGCAAGTATTTTCAGGAACTGTCTGGCGGGGAACAGCAGCGTGTGCATCTTGCCCGTGTTCTGTGTCAGGTGTGGAAGCCTGTTCTGGATGGTACTCCCCGTTATCTGTTTCTGGATGAGCCAACATCTAATCTGGATATACGCCATCAGATTATGATTATGCAGCTTGCAAGAGAATTTGCGGAAGAGGGCGGAGGGGTTCTGGCTGTTTTACATGATCTGAATATTGCGGCCATGTCTGCGGATGAGATTATTGCGATGAAGCAGGGGCGCGTTGTTGCCACGGGGAAACCTGAAGAGGTTTTCAATGATGATTTTATGCGGGATGTTTTCAGCCTGCCCATTCAGGTGAGCCGGACACCTAAAGGGGAGGTACCTTATCTGTTGCCACAGACTGTTAATCGTGCATCTGTGAAGATGTTATAATGTACGGGTGTTGTGCAGCAGGTTTATGGCCAGTTTGCATAGTTCTCATTTCTAATGTTTTTCATTCGAACTTCCTTTCTGTATGAGCTGGGGGTCAGGCCGATATTCTGCTTGAAGAAGCGTGTGAAATGGGCGGGGTGCCGAAAGCCCAGCCCATATCCTATCTGTGCGATTGAAAATGATGTTTCCTCAAGACGCCTGATAGCCTCCTGCAGCACTCTACCGTGTACGAGCTCAAGTGGGCTTTTGTTTGAAGATTTGACGACTGCTGCGTGTAGTCTTCTTTCTGTGACCCCCAGTGAGGAAGCATAGTGGGCAATGCCCCACTGCTCTCTGAAATGTAATTCAACAGCCTGTACAAATCTTTGAAAGATAAGCGGGCTCGACCATTCTTCTCCCTGAATAATATAATGAAAGTCTGCCAGCCTTTGTGACCATATCAGCATAATGGTGATATAGGAGGCAACATAATCGATATTGCAGGATTGTGGGTCTCTTAGTTCAGCATGTATTGCCAGAGAGGCCTGTTTGAGAATTGCAGAGATATTGCCGCTTACTTTTTTGCCATCAAGGTGAACAAGAGTATCGGCTGCTGTTCTCAGCTTCTTTGATGACTGGCTCTGATTGATAGCAAGTGAAAGTATATTTTCTGTGAAGGACATTACAAAGGCTTCAGAGCCAGGTTCTATAAAAACAGTCTGAACCGAGCCGGGTGGAAGCCAGACAAAGCAGGGGCCTGTCAGCTTTACCTTTCCCTGCGTCAGGGTAATCATGCCCTTTCCGGCTGGCATAAAGACACAATGGCTGTGGCCAAGCTTTCTTTCCGTATGCAATTGCCATTCCTGAGAAGATATATCCGGTTTCAGGTGATCAGCTATTGCAAAATGAGCTATGGAAAAGTCCTGAAAATCATCAGTTTGCGGTCTTTTACTAGACATTATGCTAATCCGATATTGTTAATTATTTGTCTGATATTATCAATTAGCAATTGTTTACACAAGTCATCGTCAGTCATATCCTTAAAATCGCAGAGATCAAACAAGATAAAAGTAAGTATTGCTGACCAATACCGATGCTTTTTCAAATAATGACTCATGCTTTTAGCGTATTTCATATCCCTTGCTCGGGACAGGGATAAGTAAATATATGAAAATATGCACTTTATTCCATTTTCTGGAACGAAATACAATTGGGAGGAATAACGATGATGCGAAGTCATATTTCGCGCATAACGCGCTTACCTGGCTTAATTCTGGCGACTGCTCTGATTATTTTGAGCAGTCTGACAATTGCATCTGCAGAAGATACAATTAAAATAGGCTATGCAGTTTCCAAGACCGGCAGAAATGCGGGTGGAGCAGCGACCACGACAATTCCAAATTACAAGCTCTGGGTTCATCAGGTTAACGCAGCCGGTGGTATCAAGGTTGGTGACAAACAACTTAAGATTGAAGTGGTTGAATATGATGACCGCTCCAGTTCAGAGGAAGCTGTTCGTGCTATCGAACGACTGGCAACACAGGATAAAGTGGATTTTATTCTGACGCCATGGGGCACAGGAAATAACCTTGCAGTTGGTCCAATACTTCATCGTTATGGATATCCTCAGATCGCAGGTACTGCAGTAACGGATAAAGCACCACTTCTTGCGAAGCGCTGGCCTAATTCTTACTGGCTGCTTGGTACAAGCGGGTCCTATGCAGAGGCAATTGTTGACCTGCTTGTTTCACTGCGCAAGGAAGGCAAGATTGGTAACAGTATTGCGATGACTGCGGTAGCTGACGGTTTTGGTATCGACCTTGCCAAAGCTGGCCGTGCTGCTCTTAAAAAGAACAAGTTCAAGCTGGTTTATGACAAAACCTATCCTCTGGGAACTCAGGATTTCTCGCCTATTGTTAAAGAGATTAAAAATCTGAAGCCGGACGCATTTCTTGCATTCTCATATCCTCCCGGCACGCTGGGTATTACCGCACAGGCGAAAGTTCTGTCTTTTAACCCGAAACTTTTTTATGCGGGTGTTGCTGTAGCTTTTCCGCTTTATCAGAAAAAGTTTGGCAAGGAAGTTCCTGAAGGTGTTGTAAGCCTTGGTGGAGTTAATGCCGAGAGCAAAGACATTCAACAGTATTTTGCCGAGCATAAGAAGCTTATCGGCAGTGACCCGGACAGTTGGGCAAGTGCTATTACATATGCCGGATTGCAGGCCTTGCAACAGGCTATTGAAAAAGCCGGTACTAAAGATCGTAAAGCAGTCAGCAAGCACTTAGCTACGGCTACATTCAAAACAATTCTTGGTGAGTTCTCGTTTGCAAATGACAATCATCAGGTCCCCGAAATCTGGACGGTTGGTCAGTGGCAAAAAGGTAAATTTGTTGGTCTTGAGCCAGCAAGTAAAGAGGGAGCTGCGAAGCTTATGTTCCCCAAGCCAGCCTGGCCTAAATGATTGTTTATAACATCAGACTCCGCGCAATAGTGCGGGGTCTATTTTCCAGAGTTAACAAAGAATATAAAAAACCGGTACTTAACCATGTTTATTGATGCGCTTTTATCAGGCCTGACATTAGGGGGAATGTATGCCCTGATCGCTATGGGGCTGACATTGCAATATGGTGTGTCCAGAATTATGAATCTGGCTTACGGCGAGTTTGTTATTGGCGCTTCATTTGTTGCCTATGTACTGTTCGTCTCTATTGGAATGAATCCACTTTTTCTTCTCGTGATAATTGCACCTGTTGCGTTTGCAATATCATGGGTGATATACAGAATTCTTCTTACTCCACTGGTGAACAGAGCGAGAACTCCAGAGGCTCTTGAGATTGACAGTATCCTGTCAACTTTTGGTCTGCTGTTTATTCTCCAGGGGATAATGCTTGCATTCTTTGGCGGTAACTACACCAGTTACTCATTTCTGAATGTTCCGGTGAATATGCTTGGAACGATTATTGCTGCTAATAAACTGATTGTTCTCGGGTTTGCGATTGTGATCGGAACAGGCTTCTACCTGTTTCTGCTGAAGACAAGAACCGGGACTGCCATGAGAGCTGTTGCGGTTGATCCTGTTGCAGCGGGACTGGTCGCAATTGACGTACGCTGGGCTGCAACGCTTGCTTTTGCACTGGGAGGGACACTGGCAGCTACCGGGGGTGTTCTGGTTTCCATGTTTCTGACTTTCAACGCAAATATAGGTGTGGTCTTTACCATGAAGGCGCTAATCGTTGTTATCATGGGTGGAGCAGGTAATGTATTGGGAGCTATGATAGCCGGATTACTTCTCGGGTTAGCTGAATCCTTTGTGGCAACCTATGTTGATCCCGGACTGACCATTGCGACTACCTATGCGATCTTTCTTCTTATTCTTCTTTTAAAGCCCCAGGGCCTGTTCGGGAGGGCTGCATCATGAAAACGGATCGCAATTTCTATCTCATGCTTTCAGGTGGGGGGGCTATTTTCCTCCTGCTGGCAACCATTCCGCTGATTGTTGATGGTTATGGTCTGTCACTGTCAATTGGTCTGGCTAATTATATTATACTGGCAACCGCATGGGCGCTGTTTTCAGGACCAACCAGATATGTCTCACTTGCTACCGTGGCTTTCTATGGTGTGGGTGTTTATACAGTCGCGGTTCTTGGGGAGCTTCTTCCATGGATATTTGTTATGATGATCGGTGTTGTGAATGGCATCGTACTGGCGCTTATTGTGGGGCTTTCGACATTACGGCTGGCTGGCATATATTTCGTGATCTTTACGTTTGGACTGACCGAGTTTATTCGTCAGATTGTAATCTGGTATGAAGTGAATATTTCGGGTTCGCTTGGCCGGTATGTTTTTCTTGATATTACTCAGGAGCAGATTTACTGGCAGTTGCTGGCATTAATGGCTGTATTGTTTGCTACATGTTTTCTGATTACGCGTTCCCGCCTGGGGTTTGCTCTCCGGATTATCGGAGGGGATGAAACGGTTGCAAAGCATGTGGGGATTGATACTACGAAAGCCAAGCTGGGCCTCTTTATCCTGAGTACTGTGTTTATGACTATTGCGGGGATTATTATGGCACCGCGCTGGACTTATATTGACCCGTCCATTGCCTTTAACCCGCAGATCTCATTTCAGGTGCTTGTTATGGCATTGCTTGGTGGCGTGAAGCGTTTCTGGGGACCACTGCTTGGTGTTATTCCGCTGTTTATGCTGTTTGAATATCTGAATGCCAATTTCCCCAATCACTTCCTGCTTCTGCTGGGCGTCATTTTTATGATGATTGTATATGTTCTGCCAAATGGTGTCAGCGGCCTGATTGAAAAGATATCAATTCCGGAAAAAGCGAAGTTCTGGAAAAAACAGACTGGAGGCGTCACACCATGACAGCTCTTCTTGAAATACGGGGTCTGCACAAAAGTTTTGGCGGGTTGACTGCGGTAAACAATATCAGTTTTTCACTGGAGGAAGGGGAGATTGCAGGTCTTCTTGGTCCAAATGGTTCCGGGAAAACAACGACGATGAACCTGATCTCGGGGAATCTCAAGCCTGATAATGGCAGTGTGGTTTTGCGGGGAAAAGACATTACTGCATCATCTCCTCATCTTATTGCAAGGGCAGGGGTCGCACGGACATTTCAGCTTGTCCGGGTTATTGAAGATATGACGGTGTCTGAGAATATATTATCAGGCGTTGCATTTGGCCGGCAACCGAAATGGGGAGGGGATGCCGAGAGTGAATGTGATGAGATACTTGACCGTATAGGATTGCGTTCCCAGAAAGATAACCTGGCGGGGAATCTGACCTATGTTAACCAGAAAAGGCTGGAACTGGGGAGAGCACTTTCTCTGCACCCGGATATCTTGCTGCTTGATGAATGGCTTGCCGGACTGAATGCTTCGGAGCTGCAGGAAGGAATAAAGCTGATCAGAAAACTTTCCCATGAAGGAACAACAATTCTTATGGTGGAACATGTTATGTCCGCGATTCATTCCCTGTGCAAGAAATGTATTGTGATGAATTCAGGAGAAATGATCGCTCATGGCCTGACAAAGGATGTTATGAACCATCCGGAAGTTATCAGGGCTTATCTTGGAGGGAGTGATGCTTGATATTTCCTCATTATCAGTAAGTTACGGCAAGCATATCGCACTCAGTGATGTTTCTCTCGAAGTTGCACCAGGTAATATTGTGGTTCTTCTGGGAGCAAATGGTGCGGGAAAGTCCAGTCTGTTGAAAGCAATGGCAGGCCTCGTTAAAAAATCGGGAAAGAGCCATATCAAAGTTAACAGCAGGGATGTTACGTCCCTGAAACCCCATCAGATTGTCGAAGCCGGCCTTGCGCTTGTTCCTGAAGGCAGAGGACTGTTTGGGGATCTGACCGTTGAAGAAAATCTGTTGCTTGGGGCTTATGCTCAACGAGCAAGAGAGAAGGAACAGCAGCATCTTGAAGAGATACTGGAGCTGTTTCCTAAACTCAGGGAGCGTACCAGTCAGGTCGTGAGGACCATGAGCGGCGGGGAACAGCAAATGCTTGCTATTGCAAGAGCGCTGATGTCTTCTCCTGAATATCTTCTCCTTGATGAGCCATCTCTGGGGCTGGCTCCAGTGGTTACGCAAGAACTTTTTAAGAGCCTTAGTCATATAAGGGAAAAAGGGACAGGCATATTGCTTGTCGAGCAGAATACAAAAGCAAGTCTGGAGATAGCGGATTATGGCTATCTTATTGAAAACGGACAGATTACAGGGGCGGGAGAAGCTGAGAAGCTTCTGAAGGATCCATCAGTACAACAGGCATATTTAGGCCACTCAGCCGAAGAAAACGAGGAAAGCACCATGTTTAATGTTCAACTCATGATTGCCAGCCAGAACCGTGATGCGAGTGACGGGCAGACATTTGACAGGATAAACCCTGTAACGGGTGAAGTTGCAACAAGGTCTGCATCAGCTTCTGTAGCGGATGCAGAAGCTGCGGCTTCAGCAGCAGCAGCAGCGTTTCCTGCCTGGTCGGGGCTTGGGCCAAATCAGCGTCGTGATTATCTTCTGAAAGCATCCGAGCTATTGAGAGAACGCACTCCGGGTTTTATTGAACGTATGGCTCAGGAAACGGGAGCAACTGCTACATGGGCAGGGTTTAACGCACATCTTGCAGCCAATATGCTACGTGAGGCTGCGTCCATGACAACTCAGATCAGCGGTGAGATTATTCCATCTGATGTACCGGGAAGTCTGGCGATGGGTGTTCGCAAGCCGGTCGGTGTTATTCTGTCATTAGCGCCATGGAATGCCCCGGTTATTCTGGGTGTGCGCTCTATAGCCATGCCACTGGCCTGCGGTAATACAGTTGTGCTCAAGGCATCGGAATTATGTCCGGCCACGCATCAGTTGATTGCGGAAGTGATGCAGGAGGCAGGACTGCCTGAAGGCGTGGTAAACTTTGTATCCAATTCTCCAGAGAACGCACCCGAAATTGTAAAAGCACTCATTGCGCATCCAGCCATTAGGCGGGTTAATTTTACAGGTTCGACCAGAGTTGGAAAAATTATTGCGGCTCTTGCTGCTGAGAACCTGAAACCAGCGCTGCTGGAGCTTGGTGGCAAGGCACCTGTTGTTATTCTTGATGATGCGGATATTGATGCGGCTGTGAATGCTGCTGCATTTGGTGCCTTTATGAATCAGGGGCAGATCTGTATGTCTACTGAGCGTCTTGTGGTTGATGAGAAGATTGCTGACGAGTTTGTTTCCAGGCTGGCTGCCAAAATCAATACACTGAAAACCGGTGATCCTTCAGATCCTGAAGTCATTATTGGTTCTGTTGTGAATGAGCAGGCTGTAAGCCGCATTATGGAACTGATTGAAGATGCAAAGTCCAAAGGTGGCAAGGTTGTCACGGGCGGCAGTAACAATGGTACTATCGTTCAGGCAACTATACTGGATAATGTAACATCGTCGATGCGTATCTATTCTGAAGAATCTTTTGGTCCTGTGGTTTCCGTTATTCGGGTTAATGGTGTTGATGAAGCAGTTCGTATTGCGAATGATACGGAATACGGGCTTTCAAGTGCGGTCTTCGGGCGGGATATTTCCCGTGCCATGAGTGTGGCTGACAGAATAGAAAGCGGTATTTGCCATATCAATGGTCCAACCGTACACGATGAAGCGCAAATGCCATTCGGTGGTGTTAAGGCATCCGGTTATGGCCGTTTTGGCGGTAAGGCCGCTATAGATGAGTTCACCGAGCTGCGCTGGATGACTATACAGAACGGGCCACGGCATTATTCGTTTTAGGGCGTGGTTTGATCAGGCCGGGTGCTTTGGACTTGGCCTGGTTGTTTGCGTAAAGTTGCTTTGCATACTGAGGGTAATGATGAGATTTGTGTAATTTTCTGATAAATGAAATGCTCTCTTTTATAATCTTGACTTTTGACTTATTGTGAGGAACCTTTTCAGTATTTAAAGACAGTTTTGATTTGACATAATTTCATGCCACATAATAACGCTTTCAAAAAACTATCTTTGCTATGGCAACACCTGGCATTACCCGATGAAGGGCCCGAGCTGGAGGTAACAGCAAAACCAAAAAAACTAGTCTCATGAGGTAATAGTTGAAAATGTTAATAATAACAGAGGCATGTATGAGCCCACGGCAAAAAAGTGGGCCTATGCATTATATAAGCATTGTGAGACAGGAGATACAAAAACTGCCCGTAGCTGGCTCAACGAAAAAATAAAAGAACATGAGGAAAATGGAACAGCAACCTCCCACGTCCCTTTTCCTTATGAGCGCCATTCCTGCCGGAATATCCTGGAAAACCTGAAGGACTTTGCCGCACATTCGGCAAATAAGCCTTCCAGACATAAGGCATCCGAACCTCTCACTTGCTCTGAAAATGCCTGGTTCAATATTTTACGGGATGCATTTACTGAAGAATATTTTGATTTCCTCTTCGGTTTCACTAAAATTCACCCGGATAATAATGAAACAGTTCCAAATTTATCTGAGGCATCAATTGCGCCAGCCTTGGTAAAAAATGAGAGCCCCGCTTTCAGCAAAGGGTCTGATCTGGAAGTTATTCGCGCCCGCTGGCACCCTAAATTTGAGTCCCGCGACGAAGTATTAAAACGCCTTGAAGGTAAATACCTCATATATCGCGCTCACGAGGTAATCAAACCCAACGGATCTGACACCTATCAAAACCCCTTTGGATGGTTCGGCTCGCAGAAAGTTCGTGTTATTCCTCTCTCTCTGTCAGAACAGGACAACTGCCTGAAATGGCACGATTATTACCCAGACCCAAATGATTTTATCCACGAAACAATTGGTATAGTTTCCCAGGCTAAGGATAAAGTCTTTGATATATTTGGCGTCGATAAAGAACATCCGGATCATGCGAAATTTTTTGGACGCTTTAAAAAACCAAAAGCTAATGATGTTACATATGGAGCTATTTTTGCCAATAACCGATATAGTGGCGGCGTAGAATCATACCGTTTTTGGCTTAAAAAAATCAGTGAAGACGAATATCAAAAAAGATTCAAAAAAGTTAAAGAGCTCATGGCTTTTTTCACGCAGAAAGAAAATACAGTTGCCCAGAAATATGAAAAATTTTATAATGATAGTCTGATTTTTTCAACAGTTGCAGATTTACTCACAGAACATGAAAGTGATCTTGTTCACTACCTTTATCTTCCAGACAACTATGAGCCAGATGACCTAAGATCCGGTGATATCGTAAGAAAAATTGGATATGCTGATATTCGAAAACTGATGGAGACATTTTAAGAAGTAGCAGAAGGTTTCATTAAATAATAATACTTTTTATCTGGTTAGTTACTGTGTCTTCGTTTTATAATTGCCATAATATTTAAAAAAATCTCATTTTAAAAGTTTATTGAACTACAGATATCTAAAGTATCTAGTGTAATTGTACCCAATCATATAACATTTGTTGCGTTTTGAAATTTGCAATTTTCATTTTTTCAAAATCTCTGGTATGATATTGCTTTATAAATTTTCATACTACCTTGTAATAAGAGAAGAAATGTCACATAGGGAAATTTTTACCAAACTTCATAAGCTATGGGATCATCTGGGCTTACCTGATGAAGGGCCTAATTTTGAGATAACAGCAAGAAGTCATGATAAAACCTTTCAATTTATAGAGGAAGGTAAAACAAATAAAAAGAAGATGTATGGTCCAACTGTAAAAAAATGGGCTTATGCGTTAGCGTCCCACTATCGCAATAATGAGCAACACCTTGCATCCCAATGGTTACTTGATATTGATCGTATTCATAAGGAGCAGGAAAAATCAAAAACATTAATACAGTTTGGACTTGGGAAACATAATTTTTGTGAAGTTACAGATATGTTGGTCAATCATAGTCCACATTTCAGTAACAAAAAATCTCCGGCAAAACGATCTGAACCTCTTACATATGCAGAGTTTGCATGGTTTCATTTATTACAGGATCAGTTTTCTCTTAAATATTTTGATTTTTTGTTTGGCCTTAGCTCTGAATTGCCTAATGTGGAAAATGTTATAATACCGACGGATGATGCAATCAGGGAAAAAGAAATTTTTTCAACTGATGATCTGCAAATGATTAAAAGTCGTTGGTTTTCAACCTTTGAATCTACACCTCAAACAATACAACGTATGGAAGGGTATTATCTTTTTTATCGGTGGGATGATAAAGGAGCAAGGTTATTTCAGGAAGATGATGATGCAGCATCTCAATGGTTCCTATGCCAGAAAGTGCAGGTTATTCCTGTTACAATTACTGAGCAGAATAGCCTATTGAAATGGGAAGATTTTTACCCTGATGTTGATACAATAGTTTTTCAGACCTTTGGACTTGTTGTGGAACAGCAGGATGGCTCTTTTGAGATACATGGCCTGGATCGGGAGCAGAATAATCGTGAAAAGTACTTTGGCAAATTTTCTGCTTTACAGCAAAATGAAACCAGCCGGGGGGTTATTCTAGCGAAGATGTTTAACTCACAAAAGCTAGAATCTTACCCGATCTGGCTTAGGAAAGTAAGCCAAGACAGGTATAAAGATGTTATGAAGCGTGCATATGAATTTGTAGATTATTTTAAAGATAATTCTATATCCAAAAAAGAAAAGTATCGTGATTTTATAAACGATGATTTGCTTTTATCTGATGTTTCATCGTTGCTGGAAGCTCATCGGTACCAGTTGGTTAAACATTTATTTTCTCCATACGAGGTTTCAGCTGAAGATCTTCGAAAGGAGGATGTAGTTAGCAAGATTAGGCCATGGTCTGTTCAGAGACCACTTGAGATACCATGGAACTAGGGTAATAGTTTTGTTAGCCGTATTTTTACAAGAATATCAGTTGGATCACATGGGAGGTAACCGACTAAACAGAGCAAATATAAAAAACTGGAGAGGCTTAATATGCACCTGGGTGTGAATTTTCTCGACCTCAATAACTCTGATGATATTGAAGCTGCAGGAAAAATACTTTCAATTTCAAGTAATTATATACCGTCAAAAATATTAGATGCTCCTTATCTTAATAGGGATTTGTTGAATGCAAAACAGTTAACTAGTATTCAGTCTTTGATAGCCACAGCCTATTCAAGAACACCACTTTATAAAGAGTTATATGCTGGCGGTACTCCTGATAAGTTTAAATCATTGGATGATATTAGGTCAGTACCAGTATTAGAGAAACAGCATGTACTGGATGCAAGTCTAAAAAGAAGACTCTCCAAGGACTATGAAAAAGAGTTAGTTTTTAAATCCGTGACCTGCGGTACTACAACCAACCCATTAGATGTTTGTTTTGATAGGAATGCTATTTTAACCGATACGTTTCATGGAATCAGGCAAATAAAATTACAAAGTCAGTATGCCGCACAAGAAGATGATATAACTACTCATTACTATTCTCATCCCTGGTGGCTAGATAATGTTGGTGGAAAGTGGAAGTCTAATTTTATTTCGATTGAACAATGCGGGAAAGTAGCTGCAGATAAAATTATTTCTACTAAGCCAGATATACTCGCTGGCTACCCTTCATTATTGAATAAGTTGATTGATAAGATTGATTGCAATAGCCTTAATTTAAAACTTATTATAACGAATTCAGAGTTTTCTACAATACATGAACGAAATTTTATCTCCAAGAGTTTTGGATGTCCTGTATTAGATGAATACTCAAGTGAAGAATTAACTCGTATCGCATTAGAGATGCCAGATGGGTATTATTATATAAATGAGGACTGTGTATATCTAGAAGTGTTAGATCCAATCACAAGACAACCGATAGCTGATGGTGAGTGGGGGGAAGCAGTTGTCACCAGTTTATTGAATCAGGCTATGCCTTTTATTCGTTATGCGACAGGAGATTGGGTGAAAAAGCCATCCACTGTTAGTCATAATCAGATGCTCACCTGGCGGAGGCTTGAGGCAATCGGAGGTAGAATTCAGGATAGCTTGAAAGCAATTGATGGAAGTCTGATACCATCAGCAATTATTCTCAATGAGGTTGAGGAGAAAATACATTCGGGTGAATATAATATTTTGGATTTCTGTATCGTACAAAAAAAATCTACACAACCATATTATCAATATTCTATTCAGGGTAGGACAGATATAAGCCATTTAGATATTGAAAAATTTTCGAGTTTACTAAAAAATATAATTACAAAAAATACTGGTTTCGAGGTTGAGTTAGAGTATGTTGCACATTTAATTAACTCATCACTGCAAGTTCCAACCAAGCGGTATAAACGAAATCGATTGCGAGTGGAAAGCAAGTGAATATTGGTTGCTATTATGTGTACTAGCCTCGAC
>JBOEGA010000025.1:0-12815 GCA_050633205.1 Methyloligellaceae bacterium
GAAAATCAATCTGTTACACAAAATGATTATGGATGTCAGAAGATTCTCACGGCCTATGACAGTGCGCGGCGGGGGGATGTATGGAGCAGGACTGTTGCTGTTGACTTGCTGAATCGTTCCTTACTGAGTGGTTTTCTGCCTGTGCAGGCACTCAGATCCATGACTTTCGGTTTTATCAATAATTTCAGCCCATTGAGACGGTTTCTTATGAGGCAGGGAATGCAGCCGGATTTCGCTCTGCCGTCACTTATGAAACCCGGTTTGTAACGGCCCAGACACGTGAATTCACCGATAGTCACGTTAAAACTATAGAATCGTCCCTATTTTTCACCCAGTGCTTGACGCAGCAAGGCTATATCGGCAACAAGTAGCGATACATAAAAAAAGTCACCCATAAATACAAAAGAATAAGCATTCCATGTCCGTACTGACAAAAATACGTTTTCTTATAGAGTTCGCAATTCTTCGTTCGATCATTGGTTTTGTACGACTCTTTCCACTTGATACTGCTGTTGCAATGTCTGCAAATATCTGGGGGGCTCTCGCGCCGCGAGGCCGTCGTCATCAGAGGGCCCTTGAGAATCTTGAACGGGCATTTCCGGAAAAGACAGATGAAGAGCGGGAGAAAATTGCAAGAGCCATGTGGCGGAATCTGGGACGTGTTATGGCCGAGATGATGTTGCTGGACCGCATTCTTGATCAGCCGGAACGTGTTGAGATGATTGATGACTATGTAACAGAACGCTACGCCGGAAAAATGGGCTCCGCAATTTGTGTTTCGCTGCATACAGGCAACTGGGAACTTGCCATGTGGCCAATGGCACAGGCTGGAATTCAGGCCGCCGCTGTTTATCGCCTTGTAAACAATCCTTATGTTGATCTGTATCTGAGATCGATGCGGAAGAAACTATATCCGGATGGTCTTTTTGCCAAAGCTGGCGGCATGAAAGCCGGACAGGACACAGCCCGTATGATTGGCAGCTATGTGAAACAGGGCGGAAGGCTGGCGTTTCTTTGTGATCTGTATGACAGAAAAGGCGTGGCAGTTCCGTTTTTCGGACATGATGCCAAGACAAACCCTTTTCCCGCCATGCTGGCAAGACGCACTGGCAGCCGTATCTGGATGGGACGCTGCATCCGTGTTGGTGAAAAAAGCAATTTCAAAGTTGAAATTATCGAACTCCGTGTTCCAAGAAGCGACGATAACAGAGCAGATATCGAAGAAATTCTGGCGACCATGCAAAAACAGTTTGAAGAATGGATCCGCGAATATCCTGAACAATGGATGTGGTCAAACCGCCGCTGGAAATAATCGAAATAAGAATGAACCATTCATGATGTCGCCGCGACTAACATTGATAAATCAGTTTAGTCCGGGACATCTCCATGGCAGCACAAATCATACGAATAAAATATTTTTCCATATTACTCTCTTCTGCATTTCTTATCTTTTTTACCTCACTGCCAACAACTGCAGAAGCTGCTTCAATCTGTAGAGTCTATAATTACAAAAACTCCCAGCCCATCACTAAACCCATTCCGCATATTCAATGGCGGCTATGCCGGATTGCCGGGAAGAAGCTGTATTATCTAAGAACTTTTTATAATTGCGGGAACGGCAATACCTGTACTGATGGCTGGGTCAGAGCAATCAGGCGGGGCAGGCATTATGCATCCACAGTGAATGGACAGCACATCAAGCGCAGCATATTCTTCTACC
The DNA here is from genome assembly GCA_050633205.1 of Methyloligellaceae bacterium. Classification (GTDB taxonomy): domain Bacteria; phylum Pseudomonadota; class Alphaproteobacteria; order Rhizobiales; family CBDHHC01; genus CBDHHC01. Next base: position 1,721 of record JBOEGA010000025.1, read on the forward strand.
TGCCAACACTGAACAGATTGAAAATGTATATCCGTGCAGACTATCTGCGACATGACAATACCAAAGACTGGCGGCTGACTTTCAGGCGGTATTAAAGTAAGCAGGAAGACAGCTTACAGAAAACAATACACTCTTTCGGGCATAAGTGATTGATTACAAAGCCGCGCTAATCAGGAAAAAACCCACTCAGTTATGCATGTAATTTAGGCGTAAATATCAAAACTGTGTTTTCTAAAACACATTTTTCCAAAATACTATTGCTTAATACAAAACCGTACTCCACATATTTTGCTTTTACTATAAGATACTTAGAAGTTCATAATAATGTAATTTGATAGCTTTTAACTGATACATTCAGTCAATATTCGAATATCAGGTTAATGCAGTGTCACTTCTATTAACTTAAATAATATTTCTAACAATAACAGTGGAGTAGAGTATGTCTGGAGGACTTTTAAATACAACTTGTCGTCTTGCTATTACGGCAGCAGCAGGCATTTTCATGAGTGGTGTTGCTCATGCAGGTGGATCAATAGGCGGTAATTGTTGTGCGGATCTGGAAGAGCGTGTGGCTGAGCTTGAGGCAACAACAGCACGTAAAGGCAACCGTCAGGTTTCTCTGACTGTTTACGGTCAGGTTAACAAAGCTATGCTTTTTTTTGACGGTGATACTCAAATCATAGACAACGATGTTGCCAATTCACGTTTCGGCTTCAAAGGTCAGGCGAAGATTAGCTCTGATCTTTATGCCGGGTATAAGGTAGAATTCGGTATTATTCAGCCTGAGCGTGGCGAGTCACCTATCTATCTGCGTCACAATGATCTTTACATTGGGTCAAAGACATTTGGTAAATTTTCTATTGGTCAAGGTTCAACTGCTTCCGATAACATTACCGAGATCAGCTTCTCTGGTACTGACAGTGTAGCTGGTGGAGCAGGTGCTGGTATTGCCGGTGTTTATACGGGCGGTGCAACATTTGACAACCTGGACGGGTTTGGGCGTCAAGAGCGTGTTCGTTATGACTCCCAACTCTAGCAGGTTTTGTTGTATCTGCTTCATGGCAGGACAACGAAGACTATGATGTTGCTCTTCGTTACGGTGTTGATTTCGGTAGTCTAACTTTTGCAGCTGGTGTTGCATATTTTGAATCAGACGCATCTGGTTATGATGCAGTATCCGGATCAGTTGCAGTAATTCATAACCCTACTGGTTTGAACGCATCATTTGCAGCCGGTGAAACTGATGGCCTGACTGACGATATCGAATACTGGTTTGTACAAGCTGGTATTAAGCAAAAATATTTCGGCATTGGTTCTACCAAATTTTCTGTAGATTACCATGTTCAGGAAGTTGGCGGTGTTGAATCAGATAAAATCGGTGTTCAACTGGTTCAGGATATTGATGCTGCGGCAATGGAACTCTTCATTGCGGGCTGGTCTACTGATTCAGATGCTGCTGGTAAAGATGAAGATGTCATTATGACTGGTGCACGCATCGAGTTTTAATTTCTGATATTTTCGAGAGAATTATTTAGGAGGAGCTGTCCGTCTGGGTGGCTCCTTTTTTTGTACAACTGGTGTAATATGTTTCTTACAGGGCTTACAGCAATAAAAACAAAAAAACGCCGAACTCACATGAGCTCGACGCTTTATACAGATAAAGCTTAGCAAAGCAATCCCCTAGAACGGAATTTCATCATCCAGTGACTTCTCAAAGCCACCGCTTTGCTGCGGTGCGCCGCTATCCACTGATGACCTGCCACCGGAATTATTGTCATAACTGCTGCCACTGTCATAACCGCCGCCACCGCCACTGCTGTAGCCGGACTGCTGGTTATCAGACATTCCACCACCCTGACGACCATCAAGCATTGTCAACTGGGAGTTAAAGCCCTGCAATACGATCTCGGTGCTGTATTTGTCCTGGCCCTGCTGGTCCTGCCACTTGCGGGTCTGCAATTGACCTTCCAGATAAACTTTTGCGCCTTTGCGAAGATATTGCTCGGCGATACGGCACAGGCCTTCATTGAATATAACAACCCGGTGCCATTCCGTACGCTCTTTGCGTTCGCCCGAATTTTTATCGCGCCAGCTATCAGTAGTCGCAATTCTCAAATTCGCAATAGGACGACCATCCTGAGTACGTTTAATTTCCGGATCGGCACCCAGATTACCTACCAGGATAACTTTGTTAATACTTCCCGCCATGTTTATCTCCTCATACTCAGGGGCTGCCGACATACGAGAATCGACAATTTTCCTGACATTAACGCGTCAGCAGAAGCTGAGGCCAGCTACAAAACAGGCTATCCACAGACTAAACCATTATATGTTCTTAATTTGTTCTAATGTCAAGGGAAAGTATACAGAACCATGCCTGGCCAAAAAAGAAAAACGCCCTACCCTTTTTCTCTCATCAATCGTGATTTCTGGCGGTTCCAGTCGCGTTTCTTTTCGGTTTCGCGTTTATCATGGACTTTCTTACCTTTGGCAAGGGCGAGTTCGAGTTTTGCGAGGCCGCGGGCATTAAAATACAGTTTGAGCGGAATGAGGGTCAGGCCATCTTTCTGGACCGAGCCCATCAGTTTGCCAATTTCACGCTTTTTCATAAGCAGTTTACGAGGGCGGCGGGTTTCGTGATTGAACCTGTTTCCTGCCGTATATTCAGGGATATAGGCATTAATCAGGTATAACTCACCGCCTTCGTGAGAGGCATAGGATTCGGCAATATTAGCTTTCCCGGAACGCAGGGATTTAACTTCCGTGCCCTGCAGCATGATGCCGGCTTCGAAAGTATCCTCGATGCTGAAATTATATCGAGCTTTCCGGTTTTCTGCGACGACCTTGCGCCCCAGAGGTTCTGCTTTTTTTGCCATCTATTAAAACTCCTGAGCAGATACTGCGTTTATTACAGCAGTCCTGCGTGTGCCAATGCCTTGTCGACTTCCTGACGGCAGTTGTCGGTTATGCGAACAAGCGGCAGCCTGATCTCATCGGAACATAACCCAAGACGTTGCGCTGCATATTTTGCAGGTCCGGGATTTGCTTCAATGAACAACGCTTTATGCAAAGGCATCAGAACATCCTGCAACTCAATTGCCTTTTTATAATCGCCTGCAAGTGTTGCTTCCTGAAACTGCGAGCATAATTTCGGGGCAATATTCGAAGCGACCGATATACACCCTACTCCACCATGTGCATTGAAGCCCAGTGCTGTGCCGTCTTCTCCGGAAAGCTGGATAAAATCAGGCCCCATTGCGGCTCTCTGAAGAGAAACGCGGTTCAGGTCTCCGGTTGCATCTTTTACTCCGACAATCCCCGGCAGTTCGAACAGTCTTGCCATCGTCTCTACTGACATATCAATGACACTGCGGCCCGGGATGTTGTAGATAAATATAGGAATATCCGAATTGTCATTCAACGCCTTAAAGTGCTGGTACAGACCTTCCTGAGTTGGTTTGTTATAATAGGGTGTCACAACAAGAGCCGCATTTGCCCCGGCTTTTTCTGCATATTGCGTCAGCTCAATAGCTTCGGCTGTTGAGTTTGAACCGGCCCCGGCAATAACAGGCACACGGCCACCGGATACTTCAATACAAAGTTTTATAACCTTCTTATGCTCGTCATGGGTAAGGGTTGGAGATTCTCCTGTTGTACCAACGGGAACAAGCCCGTGAGTACCCTGCTCAATCTGCCACTCAACAAACTTCCGGAATGCTTCTTCATCCAGTTGATTGTCTTTAAACGGGGTAATGAGCGCTGTAAATGACCCCCGAAACATATGCGAGCTCCTAATATCTATTTTAACCTTGAATTAATATTGAATGCCTACAGAATCTTTTCTCGTGTAAGCTGTTTGAGAAAGCACCATAGAGCGTGCAACATTATCCTGCAAGTATTCTTGGCATCAGGGCTTTGATATCACATTAGTATTTATAACACATTCGCCATCACAAAGAGGTTATACGACTGATTGCCTTTATTTCGCCTATTTTTTGCACTGACTTAGACACTTTGTGCGTCATAATTCACGGAAAACATTAAACGGCTGCGCAGTAATTACTGAGGGGTGTTAATTAATCAATGCAGGCAAAAAGAATCATTCCTGCAACCTTTATCGGGTTGGGAGCGTTAACTGCATATTTGCTCTATGCTAATTCGCAGAAGAAGCCTGTTGAAACCATGGCGGCTTCCGTTCAGGAAGTTACAACCCGGAAAGTCGACAAAAAGCAAACGGAGAAAAAAACCTCCGGTCCAGCCAGAGTCTCCAGCTTAAAACAAAGCAAACCAAAAGAAAAAGCTGAAGACAAGAGCACGAAAGCTCCGGTTGAGTTAACTAAAGGCAATGTCAATCTGGCAGATGCCCTTAAACCTGTTCTCAGCAAGACCTGGTCTGGCGCAGATGTGAAAGCATTTAAAAGTGCCTATCTCCATATGCGAAAGGACAGATATACAAAAGCTGATGCTGTTGGCAAAAGCATATCTGACCCCAATATCAGGCTTGCTCTGAAATGGTACAAATATAAAAGTAATGCGGCTGGAATTCCTTCCAGAAAACTCCGGGCATTTTGGAAGAAACATCCGGATTTCCCTAGTCTCGATGCTATGAAAGCGGCAGTAGAGTCTGATCTGGTAGCAGCGCGAACCAGTAAAATCAGGGCATATCTTAAAGAAAATGAGCCTGTCAGCAGTGCAGGAATGCTGGCAAAAGCTATCTTGCTTATGTCTGAGGATAAGAAGGACGAATCTCTCAAAATCGTCAGGCAGCTCTGGCACTGGGGTAAGCCTTCTAGAGCGCTCGACAAGATCATTATCAAAAAGTTTGGCAAACACCTGAAAAAAGAAGATTATCATATCCGCGCACAGCGTTATCTTTATGAAGGAAAGTCCAAATATGTTGCGTCAGCACTGAGCGTTGCGAAAAAACTGGATGCTTCAACACGCAAAACCCTTGATGTACATATTAATTATCTGCGGAAATCGCGGAAAGCACCTAAAAAGATCAAGGCCCTGCCGGCAAAAGACCGTATGCAGCCAAATTTGATTTACGCTCAGGTAAAGCGTTACAGAAAAAAGAAAAAATACGAAAAAGCATGGACCCTGCTGAAATCAGCACCGGACGATCCCAAGAAACTGGTTGACCCGGATGCATGGTGGGATGAAAAGCGTTATCTGATTCTGGAAGCACTTAATAAAAAGAAATACCAGACCGCCTATGATCTGGCCGAGAACCATGGTCAGATTTCCATTAACCAGCTTATTGATGCGGAATTTCTGTCCGGTTGGATTGCATTGCGCTACCTCAAAAAGCCGAAACTGGGTTACAAACATTTTGTTACGTTAAATAAAATAGCTGATGGCCCAAGAAGCAGATCACAATCTCATTACTGGCTTGGACGCAGTGCACTGGCACAGGGCAAGCAAAGCCTTGCGAAAAAGCATTTTGAAGATGGCTCCAAATATTTCAATACATTTTATGGCCAGCTTTCAAGACAAAGCATCAACCCGCATGACCGCCATATCAAGATTAATGACTCCGAACAGCCAACCAAAGCGGATATCAGGAGATTTCAGAATCGCAGCGCGGTAAAAATTATTATGCTGGCAAATCAGGCCGAGGAATATTATCTCGCTGTGAGATTTTTCCATGCATTACGCTATGCCATAACGGAACCTGGAGAAAGAATACTTCTGGCCGAGTTCGCCAAGCGGATAGGACATACACAGCAAAGCGTCCGCATTGCCAAAACAGCAATGTTCTATGGTCATGACGCAACTGAATATGCCTATCCTGTTCATGCCATGCCCAAATTCAAGCCTTTGGGTAAAATGCCTGAAAAAGCATTCTCATTTGCCATTGCACGGCAGGAAAGCGAATTTAATACGAAGATTGTCAGTCATGTAGGCGCACGCGGGGTTATGCAGGTTATGCCTGCTACTGCTAAAATCATTGCCCGGCGCTACAAGATTAAATACAGCAAAAAGAAGCTTTCAACGGACCCGAGTTATAATGTAAGCCTTGGCGCAATCTATATTACAGAACGCCTGCGCGGAGAATCCGGTTCTTATATCAAATCTATAGCAGGATATAATGCCGGGCCGGGACGTGTCAGGCAGTGGGTTCGCAAGATTGGAGACCCAAGCCGGAATATTGACCCTATTGACTGGATCGAACGTATTCCGTTCAGGGAAACCCGGAACTATGTGAAAAAGGTTCTGGCTAATATGCAGGTATACCGTGCCCTGCTGGGTAATCCGAAAATAGCTCTTCAGCTTCGCAAAGACCTCTACAGAGGACGCAAGGACAGAAAAAAAGCCACTAAGCCACTTATCGCTGCCAATTAAGCGGTATGCTTTTTTATATTGAATACAGTGTCCTGCATCAGGGCACTGTATTTCTGTGTCTTTCATCCATTGTTGGATAGCGTTTAAAATTCTTCTGTGCTTTCATTCCGACAGGGATTGAATCTCTTCTCATATAATTAAATTGCCATGAGAATCGGTTATCATCGATATACAACCGAATGCCCAAGTTTAAGCGAAAGAACCAGGCCACAGAAATGACTGAACAAAATTGGCGCGATATTAATTTCACTTCCTTTGACGGCCTGAATATTTATGCCCGTTGTTATGAGGCTTCGCAGCCATCTGGTATGGCGCCGGTACTCTGTCTCCCTGGCCTTACCAGAAATTCACAGGATTTTCATTATCTGGCAACCCACCTTAGTCAGCAGACTGAAAATCAAAGAGATGTCTACTGCATAGACTTACGCGGTCGTGGCCGCTCCGATTATGACAGGGACTGGAAGAATTATACCACAACAACAGAACTCAGAGATGTTCTTGACCTGACAGCAATTGAAGGTATCCATAAAGCTTCCGTAATAGGAACATCCCGTGGAGGCCTGATCATGATGATTATGGCCGCAGCCCGCCCCACCCTTATCGAGACAGCTATCCTCAATGATATTGGCCCCGTAATTGATACTCAGGGGTTACTTCGCATTCGCAGCTATGCGGGTTCTTTGCCTGTCGTAAACAACTGGAGCGAAGCCTGCAGAATTATACGCTCGATAAACGAGAAACAGTTTACGCATCTCAGTGATGAAGAGTGGATGATCATCGCCCGGCAAAGCTTTCTTGAAGATGAGGGACGCCCTATTCCTTCCTATGATACCGAACTGGGCAAACCACTCGCAGAAATTGATTTTACAGAACCTCTGCCAACTGCATGGCCCCAGTTTCTGGCACTCAGCAAATTCCCTCTAATGGTACTGAGGGGTGAAAACTCTGACTTATTATCTGCAGAAACCATGCAGGAAATGCAGGAACGTGCGCCTGGCATGTATGGTGTAACTATCGAAAATCAGGGACATGCTCCGTTTTTTATCGGAGAGGAAATTAACAACACCATTTATGATTTTCTCGAGAAATCAGGAAAACCGCATTAGCCCCACAAACAGGTACATGCTGCTAAATCCCTAAAATAACAGCACTGTTTTCAGATGAACAATATTTACATTACATAACTATTCATTGCTGCTTTTACTATTCAGTATATCTATTAGTATCAGATATATGTTTATAACCTTCGCCATTACTTGTTTTTAATTGCCCACACCTCAACACTATTATATTTATAAATGTAATGTTTAAATCTTAATTCGTTTTGAATAACACACACCAATATTTGCTGTTACCTGAATAAACCTCGGGTAAGACTGCAAGAGCTGGTCACAATAATCAATAATAATCCACTAATGCTTACAGTCCCTATATCACGTGTGTAGTAAAGGTAAGAGTACCGTGGATAGTAAGAACGAGAAACCATCGGCGCTGTTTGATATTGATAACCCTGTGGGCAGGACTGACCCAAAGGTTACAAATATTGAAAATCATATTAAAAAACGCCAGCAGGTAGCTCCCCCGAACCGCGAAACAGGCTCTCTTGCCTCAGAATACGAAAAAGCCTTTTCGGAAACATCCGGTAATTCAGTTTCCTACCTTTCCAGTGCTGAGAAAAACACCGGCTACCCCACAGCAGAGGAACCACCGGCTGCAATATTCTCGGATGGCAATGAAGCTTCTGATGAAGAGCTTAGCGACCTGGAAAAACGCATACTCCAGCGCATCCATAGTGAGCTTGACCAGAATGAAAAACTGGCAGCCCAAAACTCTGCCCCCGACACCCCGCCCCGCTCAGGAGATAAGGCACTACTGGTACAGCTTCCAGCTCCCGAAAAAAAGGAAGAGCCTTTCCGGGTTGCGCAATTCCCGATTCAACAGACAGCAGCATTGGAAGTTCCAAAAGAAACTGAACAGGTCGATATAAATATGCTCGAAAGGTGGCTCGATAAGAGCCCCCGACAGGAAAGTGGATACTCCCCTGCACTCGTTATTACACTCTGCCTTGCCTCTTTATTTATCGGCATTATAGCTGGCGGCCTGGGTGCTATGGCTATAGCAGGTACCAAAGATCATGAAAAAATAGAGGTTGAAGAAGCCTATCAGGCCTATAAACTTATGATGGCCTCCAGAAGTTCTGAACTACAGACCACTAACCTGCAATCGGAACAGCGCGAAACGCTCCCCCGCTCAGGTTCAGATGGTGGAAACTCCGGTGATAACAACGGACAGCACTACAAGGGGACTGCTGCAGCACTCACTTTTTCTGTACCGATCATGGAAGTTGAAGAGAAATGTGATGAGCAGCCTGTTATCAAACTGACACCAGCCCCCGCAGGTCAGACAGGGATATCAATTAAGGGCAGATGTCAGAAAAATCAGACAGTCAATATTGAATATGCGGGCGTTACTCTCAATAAAAAACTGGACAGGAATGGCGACCTGAACTTTGCTCTGGACTGCTTTGCAGGCGACAAGTCCCCCATAACCTTTACCTTTGAAAATAAACAGAAAGTCGTCCGCAAACCGGTCGCTCTGGATCTGGATAAAATTACAAAAGTTGCAGTAATCTGGAAGGGATCTGCAAATCTGAACCTCCACGCGTTTGAATATATGGCAGCAGCCGGACAGGAAGGGCATATCTGGGAAAATAATCCCTCAAGTTTCAAAAAAGCAAAGTACAAGACCAGACAAACCGGCAAGGGGCACGGCTTTATCAGTTCTGCAGAGAAATACGGTTCCGGTGATCAGAAAGTTGAAGTCTATACATTCTATAATGCAACAGACCAGAAATATGGTGTCGTCCAGCTGGCTCTTGATTACCAGCTAAAACATAATAACCTTCATCAGATTACCTGTCAGAGTCAGGGTGACATAACCATTGATTATACCACTGTTACCCTCAGTAAAAATAAAACCGTAAAGACCAGCAAGGCTGCATCAATTCTAAACCCCTGCAACCTCCTTTCCACAAACAGGAAAATGTTAAATACAAGAGCTGTTGAGGATCTTGTATTTGGAAGATGAATAAATTTTATAACCACCTGACTTCGAAAATCATTAGTTTTCTCCTATACCTGACAGCATTTATTTGCTGTCAGTTTTCTGCTGTTTGGGCAGGAAATATAGTACTCAAAAACAGTAGCAGCAATATTCTGATCGAGGGTGAGCTGGTTAAATTTGACGGCAGAATGTTTGTGATAAAGTCTGATCATTTTGGCGAAATGACAGTAAGCTCCAGACAGTATAGTTGTGTCTCGGGAACCTGCCCCGATATCACATCCTCCATAAAGTCGCCAAAAGCACCAAAAACCAAACTAAGTTATCTTGGAATTTACGGATCATATACAATCGGCCGCGAACTGCTTCCTGCATTGGTAGATGCATATGCACAGAACACAGGAGCAACAACAAAGCGTATATATACCAGCGACCCACACAAGCTTATTATTAACGTGAAGGACGGGCTTGGGCTGCAAATGTCCACAGTAAAAATTCTGACAAAAGGGTCAAAAAAATCCTTTCCCGCACTTGCCAGCGGAACCGCCCAGATTGCCATGTCTTCCCGGCCTATAGCAGGCAATGAGCTGAAACTCCTTGCCCGTTCCGGCATAGTAGGAATGACACAGCCCGGTAAGGAGAATATCCTGGCGCTTGACGGATTGCAGATTGTGTTATCTCCCGGCAACCCGGTTAATAGCCTCTCGGTAGAACAGGTTGCAAAAATATTCGCCGGAAAAATAAGAAACTGGTCGCAGCTTGGACCCTATAAAGGTAAAATCAATATACACACAACCAATGCTGATTATGGACTGCACGATATTTTCGACAGGCTGGTCATGCAGCCTAACAACCTGAAAATGGCATCTGCAACAAAAAAATACACCTCCTATACTGCCCTGTCTGATGCCGTAGCAAGAGACCCGCTTGGCATTGGGTATACAAGCTCATCTTACAGGCGCAATGCTAAAGTAATAGCAGTATCCACTTCATGCAGTGCTGCAAAATATCCCAATGCATTTGATATAAAAGCCGAGGAATACCCCCTGTCATTCAGGCATTACCTCTATGTTCACGGTTTAAAATCAAAGCCCTACGCAAAAAAACTTGTGAAGTTTGCCCTGTCCGGCAAAGCGCAGCCAGTTCTTCGCAAACAGGGATTTATTGACATGTCTCCTGTCTCTCTCAGTTTTAATGATCAGGCAGACAGGATTATTACCGGTGTTGCCGCCGCCAATCGTGATTTCAAGGTTAGTCTGATTGATCAGTTCAACCGTATGTTCAAAAATGCAGAACGGTTATCTACAACATTCAGGTTTCAGGGAAACAATCACCAGCTTGATAACAAGTCACAGATAGATGCACATAATCTTGCAAAGCTATTAACGACAAGGAAATATAAAAACAAAGAGGTTTACCTGGTCGGTTTCACGGATTCCCGGGGCAGCACCGACCAGAATATTGTGGTTGCGCTCACCCGGGCTGACAAGGTCAAATCTGCAATCATCAGAGCATCCAAAGGTAAAATCAAACCATACAGGCTAAACGTAAGAGGTTATGGTGAACTGCTCCCTGTAAGCTGTAACAATACCAGAGAAGGACGCTATAAGAACCGCCGCGTTGAAGTCTGGCTTCGTTAACTGCAGAACAACTCCACCAGTTCCTGTTCAGATATTCAGCCAGCTTTCAC
>JBOEGA010000026.1:0-79534 GCA_050633205.1 Methyloligellaceae bacterium
GGCTTCACCGGCCACGAACAGATCGACAGCGTTGGCCTGATCCACATGAACGGCCGCGTCTACGACGCCGAACTCGGCCGCTTCCTGAGTGCCGATCCGAATGTGCAGGCGCTCGACAACCTGCAGAACTTTAACCGTTATAGTTACGTGTTGAACAACCCGCTAAGTTATACGGATCCGACCGGGTTTTTCTTTGCCAAGCTGTTCAAGGCGATTGGTAAGGCGTTTGGGAAGATATTCAGTGCGATTGGGCGGGCGTTTAAGAAGTTGCTGCGAAGTCCGATTGTGAGGGCGATTATACAGATTGTGGCATGTGCGAACCCGGTCACTGGAATACAATGCGCCCTCGCCGCCGGAGCCATGGCCAAAGCCGCCGGAGGATCCATGAGGGATGTTCTCAAGGCGATGGCGTTCTCGTACATAGTCCGAGGAGTGTGGAACGGAGTTAAAAGCACTCTAGAATCGGTTGGAATGGCTACTAATTTTCTAGTCAAAGGATTAGTTCACGGTGTCGTTGGAGGAGCTCTTTCTGTCGCACAAGGAGGCAACTTTATGCAAGGATTTGCCTCTAACGCGATAGGTGCCGTTGCAGGATTAGCTGCTGATGGCTTAGATATCTTTGAACATACAATAGTTGTTGCTGCCGCAGGTTGTGCGAGTGCAGTGGTCAGCGGCGGAAAATGTGCCAATGGTGCTATGACTGCTGCATTTGCTAACTTATATAACTTTTGGCATATAGTTGCAGTAGTTGGGGTCCAAGCTGCACGTCTTGGATATAAATGTCTCCGAAGCAGGGCTTGCAGAGAATATATAAAGGAATATGCGGGGTTATCAAAGAAGGGTAAGAATGTTGGGCGAAACAACAAAGGTAGTGCTCATGGACAACATGGTTATTGGATTAGAGATCGTTGGAATAACAATGCAAGAGTGAAGGTGGGTATTGCTGATAATAAATACTATGATAAGATTCGAAGAATATCTTTTCGAGCGTTAGTTCAGGTAAGAAGATGGAACAGGATGAATGGTCCGCATTATGGTGGTGGCCAAGACAGGTATTTTCACGAAGTTGTGAGGGTATTTAGAGCTGGAGCTGGAGCTAGGCTTAGGGCAATAACTTGGGAAAGGTCTACAGCAGCAAGGTTATATAGAATGAATGAAATCAATACATTTCTACATAAAAGGCCGTTATAAAGACCGTTGCCATGATATTGAAACAAATTGAGATGTGCTTAAATCAGCCGGATTTCCCTTCTGAAATATGCAACCCTTTTAACTATCAAGTGAGATCTTTTGGGAATTTTCTCGAAAGATCAGTGAAAGAACAAAAACTGAAAATGGAATATGGTAGGTACTTTTTAACTTTAGTTGGTGAGCGTCTCCATGTCCCCAGCATTGATGACGGTACTCTACAAATATGTATACCATTTGATTTAGAGGGGTATAAAAAACTTCCTTTGCAACAACTTAATGATTACCTTAATAGAGGGCTGATCGCTAAGACACCAAAAGCTATTCGTGAGTTTGATGAAACACGGTTTCCTAAGCATGAATATACCCAACTTCCCATTGCTCAAATTAGCGAATTTTTTATTGAACATTTTATAAAAGGTATGAAAGCTGTAGAAGGTGTATTTGAAATTCCTTCTTCTTTATTTTTAGAAGCAATTGAGAAATTCAGAAAAGCACAGTATAAAAATAAGTGGGTTTTAAAAGCAAAGACTTTCAAAAAAGAACGGATAAAGGTAGTATTAGAAAATGAACTATTAATTTCTGATTTTCTCTTAAATCTTAAAATTTTATGTGATGACGAAATTGTATTCTCAGAGGTTCTGTTGCGTAGACCACCAAGTGAGTATATATTTCAACACCTCTTAAAAGGCCCATTAATCAAAAAAGTTTCCCCTCAGATATTATTTATTGATATAAGTGGACATACATATAGAAAAGATATTTCTGAGTATTTGAATTAGTAAAAATAGTTAGAAGTATCCTCGCGGAGTTGCGATTGCAAATCACAACTGGCATAGTCCGGTTGCTTCCAGCTTGACGGAGGTGCTTGCAAGGATAAAAAAGATGCATCTGCAAGATAAGGCTATTGCTTGTCAGATTTTGTAAACCAGACTTATTATTCTCGCCAGTCATTGTCATATGATGATGGTAATATATGCAAGTGTAGCAATCTCGATGAATCTCATGGTTCCCAGTACAAAACTTTGCGCAAGAGCCCGGGATTCATATTAAAACAGGTTAAAATCATCAGCCACAAATACCGACAGGTGAATCCTCGTGAATATCCGGTGAATTGAGGTGAGTTAAGCGTGAATTGGATGGGGTAAGTGGTGAATGAAACGTGAGAGGATAAGTCAATTTTGCGGGTAAATCACAGGAATTCGCCAGGGGGATAATTTATTTTTTGCGACTGGAGTGTTGTGCGCCACCTGATCAAAAAAATTATTGCCCGGCCATATAATCCGGTCATAATAGGAGCACTCGTCACTGCTGCGACGCCAACGGCAATATGATCTCTGGTGACGGGGGGGTGATCAGCTATTCGGCCTTTGACAAGCCGATAACCATTGCACGTGGCTGCAAGGCCAATGAGCTGATCTTGGCATGAGGATATTGAGAGAGACGGTATAAAACCGCTGACGCAGGTTAATCTGTGATGTTCTGAGGGTTTCCTCTTAGCCTCGAAACAGCATTATTCTTATATGAGGCAAGCTTTTTTCCCCAACCCCAACACCTCACTCAACCTCTCCCCAAGCTGCTCATTCACCTCTCGCAACGGATCATGCGCCAGATGGGCATACCGTGCAGTCGTCTGAGGTCGCGTATGTCTGAGTAATTACCCAATCAATGGTAATGAAGTCCTGCTAGCAGCAAGGCTGGCAAAAGAGTGACGCAGATCGTGGAGGCGTACATCCATCAAAACCGGTAACCCTCTCCTTTTCAAGAGAGATGTGTCAGATCTTATCTCGACTTATTCACATTAACCCTGGTTTGTAGAAAATAAGACGGATCGCCTTTCCTTCTTCTGACACTAAAATTTTTATATCGGCTGATGATCTTATATCCGGTTTTCCTTGAAATAATGGACTCTCTGCACAATGGAGCCATCTTCTTACCATCAAGAAGCCTGGCCACTAAACGAAGACGTTCATCCATACGATTACACTCCTTCCAGGGCATTCTGCTCTCCATAGCAAAATGCTAAAAGTGTAACCTATGTGTCCGGTCGTACACTTGTATTGGAGCTTCTGATGTACAAAGTTTAATGTCCTTACAGTCAGGTGCTGTAAGGACATTTTTTTGACTATATGTCGAAATTAGTTACTTAGGTTCACATGAGTTTACCTCAGATTCACATGAATTTACCTCAGGTTCAAATACAGATGGGTCAATACTCTGCAATTGTTCTGGTGCGCCTACCTCCTGAAGATCCGTTGGAGGAGGGGTAAAGTCCAGTTCTGGTTTGTCGATATTAACAGGTGGTGAACACCCCTTTGAACACTTTTGTGCCGTGACTGAAATCAGGGCACCATATCCAATAGCTGGGACGACAACTTTCAAAACCTTCCTTCGTGTTATACTTGAGCCAGCCAATGCGGTTATTAGTCTAAACTGGGCTTCAGGGTCTACAATTGTCGTTTGATCTTTTGCTCGCTTTCTCGCCAGCTCAGCCTTTTCATCTGCATCTACCAAAATTCCGGTTTCACTTGTTTGACGAGTATCTTTTCCCCCTTTGTTTACGATCTCAGGTTTACTCACTGCATTTCCGTTAGCATCTTCTATTACTTTTTCGTCAACCCAACTGGAGCCATCCTCGGAAACTCTTCGGCGCGTAATTTCAATATTTCCATCGGGTAACTCTTTTCTATCCAGGATTTCACAACCATTATTATTGTGAACCCAGGCCCGGGTTTTGCCTACGAAATAGGTATGAGTATCTGCGACCTCGAAATTGTATACTTTCTTCTGTTTATTCTCAACTTTCATTGAACTGACTCTTAAAACAGAGCTTTGTCCTTTATTTGATGTTGAAGCGAGGTGAAGATATTCATTCTCAACACCAATACCACTGACAATGGCCTGACCTATTTTCAGATCGCCGGCTTTTATAAAGCCTTCGCCCGGTACATAAAACGGATGGTCTTTCGTTGTTTGGAATATTTCGGAGGAACCATTTTGATGTTCCAGTGTGAGATGCAGAATATGGTCAGAGTTTCTTCTGAAAAGTTCAACAACAGGTTTGAATACTGTCTGTTTTGTGTGCTCATCTCGACTGACAACTAAATCACCAACTTTAATCTCCTCTATCGGTTTCATACCCTTTGAGGTCCATATTAATGTCCCTGCAACGAAGCACTTCGAAAGGTCATTCGCATTGGGGCCACCTTTATTGTCATGTGAATTATGAGAAACATCCCTTGAACCGTCAGGCCTTTTCTTGTTGCCAACAATTTTTGACGCTTTTTTTCCAAGTCTGGTTTTTTGAGCAAGACTTGCTATTTTTCCAACACCTGCTGCTCCGATAAAGAGACTGATAATCTTGCCACCTCCAGCAAGCTTTTGTTGTGTTTCCTCATCAAGTTCATTCCAGTGTTTGCTGACAACGTTGCCTGTTTCATCATCAACATACTTAACTACCGCATCAATATAGACACCGGGCACGCTTAATAATTCAAGAACAGCCTGTGTTTCATCAGGGAATTGTTCGGCTGCCAGTGTAATTGCCCCTTGCACTCCGGCTTCAGTAAGCTCGGAAACACTATCATCTCCGGCTCCTACTTTTCTAACACCCTCAACCGGATCGCCATCCCCTTCTGCAAGTACATAACCGATCACCACTCCAGCCAGTGCAGCCAGACAAAGTCCACCACATAATGCGTTATTTTCAGCAGCATTACCTCCTGTCATGGCTCCAACAGTAGCATCATGCCCAATAGCGGCTGCAGAAATAGCCCCTCCAATTCTAGCGATTTGAATCGTCGTGTTTTCGAACTCTTTATCGTTTGTCTGCTCTTTAATGGCCGCTGCCAGTTCGGAAGGGGAAATTTCGCCATTAGCCAAAGCCTCTACTTTTTCCAGAATTTTATCTTCAGCAGCTGATTGTATTCTATCTGCAATAAACTCGCCGGCTACTGCACCTACGGCGCCACCTACACAATCCTTGCTTGCCAGTTGTCCAACTGCACATCCCAATGCTGCATGAGCGCCATAATGAACAACTTCCCCTATATCTCCGGCATGGTATGCATCGCCTATCGCTGTGGCGCCGACTGTGGCGACAGTGTTAATACCTGCAGTTTTCAGGTTATCAACGAGGTGATCTTCAAACTTACCACCTGCAATAAGTGTTGTAGCCGAGGCCGATATAATAGCTCTTGTAGTATTTGTTACTGATGCCTCAATTATCTGAGCAGGTATCTTATCAAGGCCGTTAGCCTGAAGCTGTGTTGCACTTGCTCCAAGAGTATCCAGTACCTGAGGTAAAATTGCCTGAGTAGCGCCTGCAGTTACTGCTGAAATAGCGACTTTTGCAAGAGTTTCTGTCGACGTTAGTTCTTGCAGTATTTTAACAGGGTTACCCTGATTGTTAATGGTACTTAGAACAGCAGTATTAATGAGCGTATGTGTCGCTGCAGCTATGGCAGCATTGGCGACAGTACCCTGAGCTGCTCCCAGAGCAACTCCAACCCCTGAACCTGCACCGAATGTAACGATAGTGACAACAGCAGTAACGACGACGGTACCAACAACGCTTAAGCCCTGGGATGTGTCATCCCAATGCCTGTTCTCGGCAATAACTGCAGTCCATTCTATATCTTCATTCTGGGCAATCTGCTTGATCCACTGGTGCCCTTCATCTCCTGCAATCTTATCTATAGAGTTATCAAACTGCCTGTCCAGAATACTCTGCTTATGATCAGCAAATTTGTTCCCGGACATATTACGAAGGTTTTTTATTTCTTTTATAGAAAGAGGAGAATTTGACGCTCCACCTCTCGGGGCAATATAACGCTCAAATTCTTCGTCACTCATACTCTGGATGTTGTCGTAATTATCCAGTGTCCATTGCTCGTCTTTTGTGAGGGGTTGTTGTTCATACTCAACACTGACATGTTTTACCTGTCTGGTATCTATGCCACCACCTTCATTATTTATAATTGTAGCATGGATAATGGTTTCATTCGATGCGCCTTTACTGTTGTTATGAAACCAGAAGAAACTGCTCTCATCAGTTGTTGTATTTGTAATAACAACGTCCTTGGCTGCATTGAACTGTAATTTACCATTTGGTACTACAAATACTGGTTTTGTGTCAGTCTCTATTCGTGTACCCCCATCAACAATGACATCGCCATTCTTAGATTGGGTTGTAAGGTTTTTTCCATTGAGGGTTGTACCAACTGTTTTGATTTCTGTGCGGCTTGATTTTTTATCAACATCATTTGACCACGGGTTGACTACACCAGCCCAGCCTGCTGTTTCCACTTTCAGAGAAACAGTGGTTTCCTGCACATCGTGCACATCTCCGTATGTGACGCCCTCATTTCCGGAAACCAGAACATCATCACCCCATGATAAATCACCACCTATAATGCTTGTTGCTCCATCAGCATGAATAGTAAGGTTACCACCTGCTGATACGCCTGATTTTTTATTGGTAAGGTTATAAGTGGTACGGGAACCTGATATATCAACGTCTTTAAAACCAATTAAACCAAAACCGAGTAAAGGGGCTATTGCTATTCCCGCATTAACTTCAACGTCTTTGCCGCTGGAGCTGAAGCTTGTCTTAAATTCACTTTCAGTTTGTTGTGCATAGATGTTGATATCACCGCCAGCTACCAGCGTAGCGTCATTGCCAGCGCTAATGTCCCCGCCGATTGAATTGATATTGGTATCAGATTCCAGAGCGAGATCATTTTTAGCCGTGATAGAAGCTGTCGTATTCAGCCTTTCCCGATAACCGTTTTTATAAACATTTCTTGTAACAGTTGTCTCATTGTGAATTGCAGTAGCCTTGATACCTACATTATTTCCAGAGATCTCACCTGAGATATTTTCCAGCAACCCAATGCCGGCAATAACATTTCCGTCCTCATCGACTTTAAATGAAGTTAAATCCCCAATGGAAGCAATGCGACCACCAAGATTTTTAAGATGGTCAGCTTCCAGGTGCATATCGCCACCGGAGCTTATGGTGCCGGAGTTATGGATGGTGCCGGCTGACAGTATTGTACCCTGATCACCATGAATGATTGCTCCACCAGCTACCAGGGTCTCTTTTGCAGTCTTCTGCGTTAGATACACTTTTGGGGCAAGTACCATTTTTCCGTCAACTTCGACAGCAACGAGCCAGATAATATCTTTTTTGAGAGCTGCAACCTGTTCCGCTGTCAGAGCAACGCCAAGAGTTAATTTTAAATCACCGGCTACTTCTGCGGCATTATCATAGAGTGTTTCCATCATGTCGCTGGTATCAGTATAACCGTTCAGGATATTATTGCCTGTCAGGTTAATAAGCTGGTTTTCGACGAGACGGTTTTCAACATACGCATCACCAAGTCTTTTCTGAATATCATTGGGATTGATATCCATGCGTTCAAGGAATTTATCAGAACCGTAGAAATTTCCAAGATCAGTAAAACGTGGGTCAGATTCATAAACGAAAGAACCGTCGGGGTTGGGGCTGGTTATAATAAGCCCACTGCGTCCAAAGTCTTTAAGCGCTGAGTTTGCGGGAAGTCCGATCTGTATAAGGCTGGCCCCTCCCATCGTTTGCTTGCCTCTGGTCTGACTATGCAAACGGTTGGTTTCAAGTTGTTCCCAACCAAAAATATTTTCTTGCTGGTTCTTAATCTGTTCGGTATGTGAGCCTTTTACCTTGCCTCCTTTTGCTGTGATGGTTGAAGCAAGATATCCTATAACTTCGGTATCAGTATCGTGCTCATCATGAGTATAGGTATGTGTGTCGTGATCAAAACAAATGCCAAGAATTCTTGTCGCACAATAACGTTCTGAGTGTGTTGTTGTTGTCGTTGTATCTGTGGTTCGTCTAAGTTCAAGCGCAGTGTTCTCAAGTGTTTCGCCAATTATTGTCAGGTCTCCCCCACCTGAAGCAATCAGGCTGTATTTGTTAACCACATGCGTAGCATCAATAAGCATGCTGCTGCCTGATAGGATTTGTCCCGGAGCGGTAAGATTATCTTCATTAATACTATCCTCCCTGACCCTGACGTGTTTTGTTGTTCCGGATCCAAGGTCAAATGTTTCGTCGCTGACCTGATTGGTTTCTTTCCCAACATTTGTGTTGCTTCTGGTATTGGTGACACGGGTAGCTTTAATGAAAAGTGGCCCGCTGAATGTCTGAATGATTCCGGACGAGTTTGTTATGCTGTTTGTTCGACCAAAATCATTTAAATCTTTAGCATCATCGCTTTTTGCCAGACCTGTAATCAACATTTGGTTCTCCGCGAGAATTTCCCCTCGCGAATTCAATAGTGTATTACCAACCTGAATGGTGGCATTGTTCCCTGCGTAGATAACTCCCTGGTAGTTTTTGAGGTCCTCGGTCACGTCGAGGAAAATATCCCCATCTTTACTGCCTATGCCTGAAGAGTTGCTAAGATCTTTTGCAGACAAGAAAAGCAAACCATTGCCAATTATAGTATTTCTGTTGTCAACCTCACCGCCGGCTTCTACGACGAGAACATTCTCTGAGAATATCTTTTTATGGTTCTGAATGTTACATTCTGCCGTAATATTTAAAAACTCTGCTGCAGTGATATCTCCTGAATTGGTAATATTATGGGCTGTTAGATTGAGCGTATGATCTGAATTGATTTCAGCACCTTCTTCATTGGCCAGGCTGCCTGTCAGTACGAGGTCAGCTTGTCCTGCTGCATAGATAACTCCCTTGTTGATGAGGCTGCCTGATATAGCAACTGGTCCACCTTCACCAAATTCACCAGCCAGAACCTGCGGAAGGCCGATATCAGGGCGGTTGACCCCGTGATCACTATTAATATTCAATTCAAGTAAGCCAGCTTTAATATTGCCTTCATTATGGAGTGCTGACGTATTGATGATAAGCGTACCGCTACTCAGGATTTCAGATCCATTGGGGTTACTTCTTGTATAAGCATAGCGGTTATGAATACCTTTGGCTGTAATTTCCAGCCTTTCACCACTGAATACGGCTCCGCTGTTAGTAAAAATACCTGTTATGTCCGCAACAACTGTTCCTTGTTCACTGCCCACTCCACCGTGGTTATTCCAGCTTTCGGCATTTATACTGAGATCAGCACCTGCCATTGTTGCACTATTCGCAGCCGTATATAACCTGTGTTTGATATCCAGCGAAACGTTGCCTGTGGGGTCTCCTGTGCTTTCTGCACCAGCAAAAATAACTCCATAATTGCTAAGGTTATTTGCAACAATCGTTACTTCATTTCCGGCAACAGTATTGCCTGTATTGTTGATGTCAGAGGCATTGATAGTGATTGTATCACCTGCACCAAGCTCTCCTCCTCCATAATTAATAATAGTATCGGAATTGATTGTCAGAGAGGCCAGCTGGCTAATTACAATGCCCCTGTTTTTTAATGTTGCAGCATTAATTTTAATGCCTTCTGTGCCAGCAAGAACACCATCCCCCTCATTTCTAAACTCATCACTTATATTGAGAGCCAGCTTGCCAATAGCCTGAAAATTTCCTGCATTTTCTCCTGAGCGAGAGGATATGTTGATGTTACCACCAGAAACGACCGTTCCCCCCTGATTACTGACAAAGCCAGCTTCTACAATGAGATTAACATTTTCTGACAACTCTCCATCAGCATTGAGACCGGCAGCCAGCATAGCATCTTGCTTAAGTATCAAATCTGAGGTGCCTGTTTGCAGAACAAGTTGGCCTTTGGAAGCAGCAACTGATTTTTCGAGTAGAGTAATTCCCTTATTGGCCAGTATTTCCAGGCCTGTCTCTGACCAAACAGCCGTATCTTTAGCAAATGTAATTGAACTTTTCTTAGATTGAATGCTTATTCTGCCTTGTGAGCTTGCAGAGCCAAGAACAATTTTTCCACTAGCAGTCAGAGTAATTCCTCCGGAGCCAGCTGTCATTTGTTTGGGAGTGCGCATGCCCACGCCATTTTCAGTGCCGACAAAGGTAATTCTATTTGCATAGGCTCCGCCTAATAGACTGGAATCAATTCCAAATTCAGGTTTTCCAGAGCCATTATCTGCTTTTGCTTTAACTACTCTTTTGACATAATCAAAATCATTGCGCCCGGCATATACTCCAATATCTTTACCGTGTATTGCGCCGTTAATAGCGACAGAGCGTGTCACAACATCAAAATAGTCCGTGCCGCGCGCATCGACCGCAAAGTCACCGCCATCCCGCTTAGCCTGCTCAAATCTAATATCCCCGTCTTCTACTGAGAGGCCCAGAAGTTCACCTGTACTTTGATCCAGTACAGGCCTCCCTGTCGAAAGAGTTGCACGGGGTATATTATGAAATCCACACCCCTTACAGGTTATGCCATTTGGGTTTGCCAGGATAAACTGTGCTGATGGGCCAAAGACTTCAACATAACCCTGTAAGTTAGAGCGATTGCCACTTGTAACCTCATTTAATATGATACGAGCACTTTTCCCCTGCAGCTGCTCATTGCCGAAGATAATCCCCCCAAGAGCTGACTGACCGTGCTTCGTACTGTTGTTAAGAACAGCGCCTCCCGTACTGACGTTAAAGTCAGTATATTTATTATGAGATACTCCAGCCTGATTGGGTTTTGCTATATCGACTACCGTTACGCCATTGTCTGCCGTGCCTACTATGGGCTGGTTCTGACGCGAAGCGTTGGTATCGGCTTTAATTTTTGATGCCTGAGCAAAAGAGGGAAGAATTGTGCTCATAAAGAATGATATTGCAGTTATGCAGGCTATTGCTCCACGAGCAATCTTATGCCTGGATACCAGAGTTGAGAATCCAATTCGTTTCATTTAGAAACACTCCTAATATGAATAACAATTCTACCAAATCAGATCCCCATCTATCGGTAGTGTTTATGAACTTTTTTTGCCCTTAGGCAGATCTTTCTTTTTCATGGCTTGGTAGGCTTTCGTTAATCCGTTAAGGGAAAATTTAATGTTCACATTTTTCCCGTTTAGTAAGCGAATTCGTCCAAAACCATTCTTTCCATTATTGAGAGATTTTACGATTTCTGATGTCAGTAATGCCTGTATCCAGCAGCCGGACTTGTTACAGTTTCTGTATCGAAGTGTGATCACTTTTTCTTTGTCAATTTGCAGTCCAAAGCCTTTTGGAAGATATACATCCAGTGGTGCTATAATTGTAATGACTGGTTCTTTTTTCTTTTTCACCACAATTTCAGAAATGGATATTGTAAGCAGGTTGATTACTTTTTTTCCCTGCTTTGCCTGGGCGATCTGAACGACTTCACAGTTTTCTGCTTTTCTGGATTTTTTGGGAGTTACACAGCGGTAAAACCAATTGCCAAACTGCTGAATATGGACTTTCGCATCCTGTTTAGATGAAGCTTTCTTTTTTGCAGCCTGAACGGTTGATACCGAAAATATCAACAATATACTTATAAGAACTAACGAACGCATTTTATATACTCCCTGACACTGAACTTGTTTTGATTTTTTTATATTAAAAACGACATATGGATGGCCTAAGCTTATTCGGTTTTTACGATTTTTCTTTTCTTAAGGTATACTCTGGGAACAGAAACTTTTTTTCCTGCGATTTTTTTAGTTACAAACCAGATTATATCTTTGCGCAATTTCGATACCTGATCTGCGGTTAATGCAATACCTGGTGTAAGTTTTAATTCCCCTACTGCTTCCTGAGCATTTCTGTATAATGCATCGATTGCGGCATCAGTATCCGTATATCCGAAGAGCAAGCGCTTGTTTGATTTGTCAAAAATTCTGGCAATTGCTTTGCGGTTTCCCTCATATAAGTCATTAAGGCGTTTTTGGTTATTTTCCAGGTTAATGCTCGTATAACCCAACCCTGAACGGATAACTGGAGGTTGATGAATAACCAGTTTGCCTTCATTGGTCAGGGTGAAGTTATTTGCAACTGAACTGTTTACGGGGAGCTGAACACCAACATTGCCTGCAGATCCTTCAAGAAATATTTTGTTTCTTGTGGCTCCACCAAGTTGACCTGTATCTATTCTGGTTTGATCCGGGTACACATCCGTTGAAACTTCGTCGGAGGGGCGTTGCAGAATTCCATAAATACCAAATACTGGTCTTTCAATTGTGAGAGTAGCCTGGGGAACATTTCTGAACCCACATCCTTTGCAGGTTATACCATTGGGATTTGCCAAAACCACATAGGCTTCCTGACCCGCAACCTCAATATCTCCGGTCAGGTTAGAGCTGCCTGAACCGGTAACTTCATTCAAAATTAATGCCGCTGATTGATTGTTCAGGTTAGAGTTTCCCTGAATTTCACCTGCAAGTTCTGTTTGAGTATTTGCCGTACTGTTGTTCAGGATCAGCCCTTTAGGGCCAACATTGAAATTTGAATATACGTTATGGGATATGCCGGCAGCATTTGGTTGTGTAATATTAACAATCGGTGTTCCGTTATCTGTATTGATAATATCAGGCTGAGTAGTCGTTGCGGCATTTGTATCGACTGTTACTGTCTGCGCCAGAGCTCCATTAGTGGGCATTAACAGAGCCAGGCCAAAAAACATATAAATATAAAATTTTTCTGATTTTGCAGATCTAAGCTTATCCATATACATTGAATTCACTTTCTAAATTACAGTAATTATTACCAGTGCAATTTGATGCCAGCCTGAAATCGGAATACATCATCTTTTTTTAGTATCGAAGGAGCTTCAAGAGCTTTCTCCCAAACAGCTTCTCCAAATAACATTCCGCCGCTAAGGCGAATACCGCCAGCTACGCCGCTCAACATTGCACCATCAGCAAGTGTATCCTCATTGCCTTTAAGCCAGCCAACATCGTAAGCTGCAAAAAGCTGTGCACTGCCGAGTAATTTTTTCATTTCTTTTGATTGAATTGAGAGAGGAATATTCCAACTCAGTTCATTGCGAATATAGGCGCCGGTGTTAGCATTTACGCTCTGATCTCGAAATCCGCGTACTGAGTATTGACCGCCAATACCAATTTGCTCTGTGCTATATAATTCATCAGGTGACCATTGCCCTTGAGCAGAGACGTTCCATACAAAATTTTGCGTACCCACTTTAATTGGTTTTATATATTTGACTGAGGCCTTAAATTTTGTAAATTCCGCTTTCTGTTTAATTTCTCCTGAAGGAACGTCAATATCTTCATCTTTGAGCGACCCAAACATTGGAGCACCCCAAAGTCCGCTTACTGAAAAGTCAGCCAGACCTCTCATAAAGTGGGTGCTATGAGAAAGTCGTACACCAATTATATTCAGTTTCCGACTCTGGTTGCTGATTTTAACACCTTCGATAAAATTTTCATTTTCCTTGAAGTTGATAAAACTGGCAAATCGGGTTTTACTGACCTGATCCCTATGAAGTACATAATCCCACTCAGCAAGGTAGTTGTAGCTCTTGCCACTGCTTTCAAAGGCTTCACCGGCGCCTTGAATAGTACTTAGGTAATCAAAGTAACTTGCTGAAAATAAAAATGTGGAGTACCCAAAGGGAATAGATACATTACCGGAATATTCTTCACTTGATTTCCCATCAGCAAAGGGCTTGCTTGTTGTATGATTAAATGTCCATCCATCATACAGGCCAAAAATATCATCTACGCGAACATTAACTCCAGCACGTAATTTACCAGTAGCACTACCGCCAAAATCATCGATAGTCGAAGTTACAATTGGCCATTTACTTTTTTTTGTTTCAACCTGAATTTTACTGTCACCATCTTGTGTCCCCGGTAAAATTCTAATTTTTGCATCATGTGTAGGTAATCTGTTTATTTGATCAAGTCCCTGCTCAATATCACGAATAAATAAACGTTTTCCAACTATCTGCGGGAATGCAGTATTTCTGTTTTGTCTGGGTTTTCCATTTTCAACTATGGTAAGATCTTCTGTTCGCCCCTCTACGACTTTAATTAGTAATCTGCCACTGGAAATATCCTGTGCAGGAGGAAATGCCCTTGTGGTTACATAGCCTTGCTTTATGTACCAGTTCGTTATGGCACGAGCTATGGAAAGAATATCAACAACAGTAATACATTTTCCCACATAAGGAGCCTTAACTTTTTTCTGGAGCTCTTTTGTTAAAAGTTCAGCGCCTTCAAACTCAATCTGGCTAACCCTGATGCATACCTTGCTCTGGTTCTTTGGTATGTCTTTCAATTTTTTACGTTCACCAGGAGGGGCAGCCGTTTTACGCAGTTCTTCTAATTCCTGAGATCGCCTTTGTTCCTGCTGCTGAAGAATCTGTTTTTGCTGCCTAATTGCATTCTGCAGATCCTGTTGTGTTTGTGCTTTTGCAATATTGCTATATGCAGTCACGACAAGTAATGAAAGAAAGCCGGCTTTAATCCAGCATTCGTATATACAAAAAACTTTGCGACGCATTTTACCGTACTCTATTTGATTGTAGTTACACCTACGTTTTTATTTGCAATAATGAGGATTACTGATAATTGTGTTTAAAGGTGTAGGCTGCACGACAGTGTTTTCAAAAATACGGTATTTCTAATGATTTGATTTTTTGGACAGACAACTCCTTAAGAGCTGTTGGCAGGAATGTAATTTCTGAAAAATACATTTCGATGGTGGAATATGCAAAATTTGTTATTTTTTATAGTAATGCTTACTGAAATGTCATTCATTATTAAATTTTACTTTCAAAAATGGGTGATATTTTTTATGTCCGTATACTTCCCTACAAGTTAACTGTGCATTTAGATGAAAGTATAATCCATTTTTTTAGAAAATTGTTCTTTTATTTACATAATAAGTAGATTTATTTTTGAAATGTGGCATGAATATGATGAGGGTGTGATCTGTGTTATACAGATTGTAGGTTCAACCAGGATGAGGTAGATGAAACAAGTTACGACAGAATTCATGCTAACTGAAACTTGTTAGATCTGCGGTTGTCTTTTTTGAGGAGGCGTAGACTGTCACTTCATTTTCCAATTATCAGCATAATTGAACTTCCTGTAGTTTTCCCTGGTTAAATCCATGTACTGCAGTACTATCTCTTTTCGTTTTTATAATATCTGCAATAATAGATATAGCCAGATCTGCCGGAGATTTTGTATGTTCTACAAGGCCAATGGGTGCTCTTATTTTTTGTATATCAGATTGAACTACATTCTGAGCAAGCAGAGCATCTGATCTTTTATTATGTGTCTTATGACTTCCCAAGCAGCCCAGATATAAAATGTTTTTTCTTAACAACGGGGCAATAAGTGGAACCTCATAATCCAAGTCATGAAAAAGAAAGATGATCGCAGTCGATGCATCGACGTATTCAATTTCATGCTGATGAGAATTTATAATTTGCCTCGCATTTACACCTTCTTCCAGGCATTGACGAACCAATAAGATATCTGGTGTATGGATCTGTACATCCATGCCACAAATAACTCCATGTTGTGCTAACAATAATGCAGCTGGATCTGTCCCCAGTATTACCAGTTTTACAGGTGGAATATAAACTCTTTGAAATGCTATGCCGTCAAAACTGGTTTGATGAATGTTTGAAAAATCAGATTTTTTCAAGCTGGATATACCATATTTGGTATTTATTTTTAAAGAGAATGGTTGCCTCTTCTGGTAGTATATGGTCGCTTGCCTCGCAAGTTCCATGTCAAATTCCTGATCAAAATATAAGTCCACCCCACTGCCACATGGCAGGGTTATATCTATAAAACGGGAATCTTTGCCATAGCGGATAAAATTATTTCTTCCAGTTTTCAATGCCTCCTGAGATTGCAAAATAATTTCACTGCGAAGACAACCATCTGCGATATGCCCAAAATAACTACCATCCTCACCGACAAGCATTTGTGCACCAATCTGTCGTGGTGAAGAACCATGAGAATTTACAAGTGTTACCAGGACTGATTTTTTACCCCTGAGCAT
Organism: Methyloligellaceae bacterium; assembly: GCA_050633205.1. GTDB lineage: Bacteria > Pseudomonadota > Alphaproteobacteria > Rhizobiales > CBDHHC01 > CBDHHC01. Next base: position 16,112 of record JBOEGA010000026.1, read on the forward strand.
CCAGTTATACATAACAGGGAGTACATTGTCTGTATCAACTGACTGGTTCTTATATTCAAATTGATACCTCTTACCAAGCATTTTGTTCCTCATATATATGTTTATAGTCATATTTATTTAATTTTATGCTTTGGTCAATTGAGAACGCATAGTCCAATAGTATAATTATAAAAATATAAAAATGATATTGACATATCATATAAATATTATGATCATCATATATATGATAGTCAGCATGAAATGAGGAAGCTGTGGCAGCAAGTAATATTAGATTAAGCGTTGATGGCAAGCTGTTAAACGCGTCTGTTGAACCTCGAAAACTTCTGGTTCAGGCACTCCGAGAAGACTTTAAGTGTTCTTCTCCCCACATTGGTTGTGAAACAGGAAGGTGTGGTGCCTGCACTGTTCTGCTTAACGGGCATGCAGTTAAATCCTGTATGGTTCTGGCAGTTCAGGCAGATGACGGTGAGGTGATAACAGCAGCCGGTCTGGAGCAATCAGAAGGCCTGAATCCATTACAGCAAGCTTTTCAGAATAATCATGCCCTGCAATGTGGTTACTGCACTTCAGGTATGCTTTGTGCTGCAACTGATCTTCTGGAAAATACACCGGAACCTTCTGAAAAAGACATAAGGGAAGCGATGAGGGGTAATCTTTGCAGATGTACAGGATACTCACATATTGTTGACGCTATCACTGAGGCAAGTCAATCCCAGGGAGAAAAGGCATGAGTAATAGTTCAAGGCCAGACAGCACGATCCCTTCGGAAAAATGGATAGGTAAAGCAGTTCCCCGTATGGAAGACATACGCTTTCTGAAAGGAAAAGGTAAGTATGTTGATGATATTACCTTGCCGGGGCAACTTTACGCTCACTTTGTGAGGAGTCCGCATCCTCATGCAAAAATCATTAATGTTAACCTGGATAAAGTCCGTAGTATTTCAGGTGTTATAGCAGCATATTCGTCTGAAGATCTTGGAGGGCTGAAAGAAATAAAACCTAACTGGATACTTCCGGGATCAAGCCCCAAAGGCAGGCCAGTACTTGCGCATGAAAAAGTCCGCCATGTCGGAGAGGCTGTTGTAGCAATTATAGCAGATACTCCGGAAATTGCCTGTGATGCTGGGGAGTTTGTCGATATTCAGTATGAAGTGCTCGATTTTGTTACAAACCAGAGTGTCGCTCTTACTGATGAAGCCCCAAAACTCCATGATGATCTAGAGAATAACCAGGCGACTATATTCAGGACAGGTACAAAGACATTTGAAAAGGCAGTATCTCAGGCCAGGCATCATATTAAATTCAAGTTGCGCAATCAGAGGCTGATACCATTCTCGATCGAAGCCAGAGCCGTAAATGCTGATTATAACAGTTCTACTGGTAATATGACTGTCTATGTTTCCCAGCAGCTGCCTCATATGTTCCGTCGAATGCTGGCTGAAGCCCTTGCATTTCCCGAGCATAAGCTGCGTGTGATTTCTCCAGATGTGGGTGGTGGCTTTGGCCCGAAAATGCACTTTTACCCGGAAGATTATTTAATCGCATATGCTTCCATTACCCTCGGTCAACCGGTGAAATGGACGGAAAAAAGAAGAGAAAATGCTGTTGCCACAACGCATGGTCGCGATCATGAAATGATGGTAGAGGTTGCCGTTGAGGATAATGGAAAAATAACAGGCCTCAGAGTCTTCAGTACGGCAAATGTCGGGGCTTATCTATCATCTATGGGATCTGGTGTTCCTACTGTCAATGTTGGTCTGTTTATGCTGGGTGTTTATTTTATTGAACATTCTGATGTTATAATTCGATGCGCTTATACAAATACAACTCCGGTTGACGCCTATAGAGGGGCAGGAAGACCGGAAGCTGCATATCTCATTGAGCGGACAATGGATCGGGTAGCGCAGGAACTCAATCTGGATCCTGCAGATGTAAGACTGGTAAATTTTATTCCAGATTTACCTTACCGCCAACCAACAGGTGTTACAATTGATACCGGGCAATATGTACATACTCTGAACCAGGCCAAAGAACTTATCGACTATGACAAGTTGAGGCAGGATCAATATGAAGCCAGACAGAAAAACCGGTATATTGGGCTTGGTATCAGCAATTATACAGAAACCTGTGGGGTTGGTCCTGCTGAGGCGATGGAGCCAACGGGGTTCGACAGAGGTGGCTTTGAGAGTGCGGTTGTACGTGTTCACCCGGACGGGCATGTCACGATATTATCCGGTTCTCACAGTCATGGTCAGGGGCATGTAACTACCTTTGCACAAATTGCAGCTGATGAGCTGGGGATAGCTCCGGATAATATTGAGGTTATTCAGGGTGACACTGATATTGTTCCTTTTGGTATCGGAACCTTTAATTCAAGATCTGTTGTTATCGGGGGTTCTGCCGTTAAAGTTGCTGCCGAACGTATCGCCAGCAAAATGAATAAAATTGCAGCCTGTCTTCTGAAATCTTCTACTGATGAGATTGAGCGACATGGTGAGATATTCAAGGTACAAAATAGTAATTCATCTGTAACCCTTACTGATATTGCAAGAGCTGCCTGGACAGGGCAGGGATTGACACGTGATTTGAGTATCGGACTGGAAGAGACAGAGTTTTATCACCCTACAGCAATGGCATCTCCTTATGGTGCTCATATTGCACTTGTTGAGGTTGATATAGAAACTGGTGAAATAGACTTGCAGAGATATCTGGCAGTTGATGATTGTGGTGTTATCATAAATCCGTTACTTGCCAGTGGGCAGGTTCATGGTGGTGTTTTACAAGGCATAGGACAGGCTCTCTACGAAGATGGAACTTATGATCTTCAGGGTATGCCACCTCTGGAACCATCTATCCCCCGTTTTGATTTCTCACCACGTATTGAAGCATCGCACACAATTACTCCAACACCAACAAACCCTCTTGGTGCAAAAGGACTGGGTGAAGCCGGAACTATCGGAGCTCCTCCGGCTATAGTCAATGCTGTTATTGATGCTTTATGGCCACTTGGCGTTAAAGATCTGGACATGCCCCTAACGCCTGAACGTGTCCTTAATTCCATCAAACTTTCAAGAGGGGAGGAGACTTTCCAATGATACCCGCATCATTTGATTATGTAAGGCCCTCGACTATCAAAGAGGCATTTCACGCAAAAGTATCCGGTGGCGCTGAGGCTGTTATACTTGCAGGTGGTCAAAGCCTGATAACAGATCTGAAATTACGGAATAAACAACCGGTTACGATAATTGATATCTCTGCAATTCCTGGACTTGATGAAATTTCTTTTGTAGATAACAGGCTTTTTGCAGGGGCAATGGCACGTCAGACCGAGATTGTCTCAAAAGCAAGAGATTGGACACTTTTAGGTCAGGTTGCAGATGCTGCTGCAGACCCAATGGTTCGACGCAGAGGGACGCTGGTCGGAGCATTTTGTGAAGCTGACCCAGGAGGTGACTGGGTGGCAGCAGGATTGGTACTGGAAGCTACTGTATCCATAGCCAGTATGAGACCGCATTCAGGTAATGAACTTGTTATACGCAAGATACCGTTATCAGACTTTATTGTGGGAGCAAAACAAGTTGCATTATCTCATGGAGATATTGTTACTGGCGCAATAATACCGGCGCAACCTGCGGGCGTGAAAACAATCTATAAAAAAGTCAAGCATACCAGTGTTGGATGGAGTATTGCCTCAACAGCAATGACATATGATCCGACAAATCATCAATTCAGGATTGCAGTATCCGGGGCTGTGGATTTTCCAAAGCGCCTTACAGTTCTTGAGCAGAAACTTGGAACGACAGACATACAAAGCACGGATGCAATTAATCTGGCTGTTTCAAACTCGCTACAGGAGTTGAAGTTTCGGGGAGATCACTATGCTTCAGCGGAATACAGAAAGCACAGACTTGGTGTTTTACTAAAGAGAACAATACAGGAGCTGGTTACAGGCAGATAGCCCTGAGCTCAATATTCTAATAATAACCAGAAAGGCTAATCTATGACTGAAGAACAACTGGTCGTGAGAGATCAACAGGATTCTATTGCAATATTAACGATGCAATACAGACCATATAATCTGCTGGGCCCCAAACTTATGAGTGCGTTTCGTAAAGAAATATCCAATGCCCTGGAGGCAAACAGCCGATGTATTGTTATTAAAAGTGGACTGAGGCATTTTTCGGCAGGAGCAGATCTGGATATTTTCCAGGAGAGAGCGTCAAGTACGGATGCTGTTGATCCGGGAGCAAGAAAAACTGATGAAAATGCTGAACGTTCTGCAGTCGTAGAATTTTTAAGAATGTTTGAACTCGCACCTGTACCAATTGTAGCGAGTGTTCATGGTGTATGCCTTGGTGGTGGTCTGGAGCTGGCGTTAGCCTGTGATTATATTATAGCAACTTCCTCTGCAAAAATTGGTTCAGTCGAAGCAACATTGGGGCTTCACCCACTAATGGGGGGGATACAACGGCAGGTTCAGCGAATTGGAGCAGCAAGAGCAAAGGAAATGTCGATGCTGGCTCGTCGTTATGATGCTAAAACTCTGGCGAACTGGGGACTGATAAATCTGGTTGTTCCGGACGATCATCTGGAAAGTGCAACCATGACTATTGCTCAGGAATTTGCTAACGGTCCAACGCTTGCTCATGCAGCTACAAAACAACTTGCATATATTGCCGCAAATGAAGGCGTGCTTGCGGCTGATGACGCCATGGCAGAATGTCAGAAACCGATCTGGTCTTCAGAAGATCTGAAAATCGGTCTTGAATCATTTATGAAAAATGGCCCCGGTTTAGCAAAGTTTAAAGGACAATAAGTAAATGAGTGGACCTCTTTCAGGAATACGAGTTGTAGATTTCAGTCGTGTATTGGCAGGACCATTATGCGGAAAAACGTTGCAGGATCTTGGGGCGGAAGTCATTAAAATCGAACCTCCCAGACCCGATGTAACCCGACTTGCTGCGCCATCTAATGGAAAAATGTCTGGATATTATGCACAACAGAATGCTGGCAAGAAAAATATCAGCATTAATCTGAATGTGCCGGGAGCTAAAGAAATAGCCCTGCGTCTTTGCGATACTGCTGATATCGTAATCGAGAACTTCAGAGCGGGTGCTCTTGAATCTTTCGGGTTGGGTTATGAGGATTTGAAAAAACGCAATCCGAATATAATCTATGCTTCAATAACGGGGTATGGTCAGAAAGGGCCATGGGCAGCGCGCATGGCTTATGCTCCGACTGTGCAGGCAGAGGCAGGATTTACCGCGAACAGTATCAATCATTATGATGAGAACCTTAAATACTGGCAGACTGACAGTCTTTCCCATGCTGATGTGTATACGGGGCTTCAGGCGACAATAGCTATTCTGGCTGCGCTTCATCAGCGAAAAACTGATGGTAAGGGGCAATTTATTGATATAGCCATGGCGGCGACTCTGATGTCTATAAATGAAAGGGCTCATGTTGACCTGACAGGGCTGGAGCTTGGTGATGAACCTGCTGTTCTTGGCGCTACAGACAGTCCGTTCTTTGAAGGACCTGAAGGTGAAAGGTTTGTGGTGGCGACCAGCCTGATCGGTTCCCTGACATTCAGATCATATCTAATGGCTATGAGAAGAGGTGATCTTGTTAATGATCCGAGATTTTCTACAGCGGCAGCGCGAAAAGAGAATCTTCAGGAACTTCGGAAGATTGTACAAACCTGGATCCATACTTTCCCGGATATGGATACGCTTGACGCTCAATTTGATGAAGCAAAAATTGCAATGGGTGAAATCAGGGATATTGATACACTTGCCGAGACTGAATGGGCTGAATACTGGGGAGCGATCCAGGAAGTTTCAGACCGTAATGGTGGAACATACCGCCTGCCAGGACGACCGTGGCATTTCTCGGATACAAAGCTTCACGCTTTAGGTGATCCTGCATTACAAGGTGAGCATAACGAGGATATTTGTCAGGAAATCGGATTTTCAGAACAGGAAATTGAAGAGTTTAAAAACTCAGGTGCCATTGTAAAAGAAGCTCCCATTCCGCCGGAGCTTTTGGGAGGAACTGGTAAGTAATGATAAAAAGCTGGGTTGAGGGAACTGAGGGAAGTGGTTTTGATTTAAACCACCTTCCTTTTGGAATTGCACGGGATCTGAATGGTTATAGTAATAGTCTGGCTGTTGCTATAGGGCCTTTTGCACTGAACCTCGTGAAAGTACACGAGCTGGGTTATCTGACCTATATACCGCTGGAGTATCTTCTGTCCGCGAACCTGAATGCGTTTCTGGAGCTCGGAAAAGATATTCACGACAGATTGCGTGCGGATTTAAAGAAATGGCTTTCTCAACCCGGCCTGAAAAAAGCATTGGAAATTGCTCTAGTTGACAGAGAGAGTATTCAGATGGCTTGCCCTTTGGCTCCTCCTGACTTTGTTGATTTCTATTCCAGTTTGCATCATGCAGAACGTTCCTCAAAGTTGTCTGGAAAATCGGTTCATCGAAACTGGTTTTCCATGCCGGTGGGGTACCACAGCAGAGCAGGGTCAATTAAGGGAAATAATGCTTTTATTGAAAGACCTTTTGGTCAGGTATTAGTGGAAGATCGGCCTGTTTACAAAGCAACCGGGTCTCTGGACTTTGAGCTGGAGTTGGGTTTTGTGGTCAGAGCTGCACACCCGGCAGGCAATATTTCAGCTTCCGGTTTTATCGACAGTGTTTTTGGTGTTTCGTTACTCAATGACTGGAGTGCGCGTGATTTGCAAAAATGGGAAAGTTTTCCACTTGGTCCTTTTCATGCAAAGTCTTTTGCGACTCAAACTGCCTCATGGGTAACTCCTATAGAAGCTTTATTGCCTTATGCTCTCAGAAACAAATCACAGAGTGAGGCTTTGGATTATCTGAGGCACGATATGGCTCTAACCTTTGATCTCCACCTTGAGGTCTGCTTGCAGACACCCGAAATGAAGCTTGAAAATATTTCCCCGTTTGTTATTTCCAGGTCTAACTATAAACATACATATTGGGATGGTGCTCAGCAGCTTGCGCATATAACTGCAAATGGTGCTCCTGCAAGAGTTGGCGACCTTTTTGGTTCGGGTACTATTTCCGGGCCCAAAGTAGAAAATTCAGGTTGTCTTCTTGAATTGACATCTGCGGGGCAGAATCCTGTCATTCTTCCCAATGGACAACAGAGAAGATGGCTGGAAAATGGAGATACAATTTTATTTAAGGGGACTTTGGAAAAAGAAGGTGCAGAACCAATAAGTCTGGGAGAGCTTTCGGGTACAGTAACGGCCGGAAACTGATATTATCAGGCTATGCCAAATCTGTTCAGTAACCCCAATCTGGTATCATTGATTATTTTATCAGATTGATCCGGGTTCTGAACGGCCTGTGCCATTTTCACGGCTCCCACCATTTCAGACATTAATGAAGTTGCAGTTGCTTCATCGTATGATTCATCAATATTTCTGACAAAGCTGAAGAGAAAATCGATAAGAAGTCCCAGACCTTCTCCGAAACGCCTTCTTGATACTTCCGAGAGGTGGGGAAGATTACCCGTCAATATTGGAATGAAACATCCTTCAATCTGTCCATCACGGTGTTTTGCTGATAAGTAGAAATTAATATAGTCCTTCAGACCCTGTTCAGGGTCTTTTCCCTCAAAATATTTCTTTAACTGACTTATCGTATCCGAGCACATTTGATTAACAGCTTCAGCAATCAATTCATCCTTGTTGGCAAAATGAGCGTAAAACCCACCATGAGTCAGGCCTGCCTCATTCATAACCTCTGCTACGCCCAGTTTTTTCAAACCATTCTTTCGAATTAACTGAATCGCAGAGCTGATGATGCGTTCTCTGGTTCTTTCCTTATGTTTTGTTTTGCGTGCCATCTCAATTAGTATACCTACATATTTATGATAGGCATAATATAAAAAAAGTACCTTTTTTCAAGAGGATTTTTTAGGGGGGACTTGTTCCTGGCTGCTTCTACACAATCTCCGCTATTTAATAGGTCAATGCAAGCAGGAAGAATGGAGCAACGACGACAAGGGTTATAGTTTGTAAAGCCTATTGTTTTGTTGTGAGACAGCAGTTATTAAAAACGGTTTTCTTCTTCTGCATGGCAGGCGATTTTTCTGCCTGATGGAATTTCTCTTAATTGTGGAACTTCAGTTCTGCATCGGCTGTTGGCTAAAGGGCATCGGTTATGGAATACGCAACCGGGCAGAGAGCCGGAGGCCGTTTTTTCTCCGTATTGAATATTGGCTTCTTTAGTGCCATTCAGTCTGGGGATTGCTGATAGTAGAAGTTGAGTATAAGGATGAAGAGGAGTTGAGAACAGATCGTCTGCAGCGGCTATCTCGCAAATTGTGCCCATATACATTACAATAATCCGGTCGCCGATATGCCTCACGACTGAAAGGTCATGGGAGATAAAAAGGTAGGTAAGCTGCTTTTCATCCCTTGCCTTCATCAGAACATTCAGGACCTGCGCCTGAACAGAAACATCAAGAGCCGAGACAGGTTCATCTGCAACAATAAATTCAGGCTCTACCATCAGGGCCCGGGCAATTGAAATTCGCTGGCGCTGTCCTCCGGAAAACTCATGAGGGTATCTTTCACCCCATGATGGATCATTCCCGACTGATAACATGACCTCTGCTACGAAATTTTTTACATCCTGTTTTTTCATTTCAGGCTTGTGAAAATAAACCGGCTCTTCGAGGGTCTGCTGTATTGTCATTCGCGGGTTAAGAGATGCATAGGGGTTCTGAAAGATCATCTGCATCCGGGAGCGAAGCTGGCGCAGGTCTTTTCGTCCATGCTGATCAAGCCTTCTTCCATCATAGGATATTGTGCCCGATGATGGCTTTAACAAGCCGATAATCATGCGCCCCAGAGTGGTTTTACCACAGCCGGATTCACCAACCACGCAAAGGGTTTCGCCTTTTATTATTGAACAGGAGATATTGTCAACAGCGCGTACCTGAAAGTTTTTTTGCGAAAACAGTGAACTGTTTGTCGAAAAATATTTTGAAACCTTATCAATTTCTATAAGGGATTTCTGTTCAGAACTATTCATTTTCAGTTACACTTTTATTGTGAATAGTATCTGCATAAAAACAGCGTATATTCCGGTTATTAACTTTGCGCATTGCAGGCGTTTCACTGACACAGAGGTTATCACCAAAGCTGCACCTCGGGGCAAATGCACATCCTGTTTCCGATACGTTAAGGGGAGACGGCATTGTGCCGGGAATCTGATATAGCATCTCGCCTCTCCTGTTGCGTTCCGGCAGGGAAGCAATCAGTCCCCTGGTGTATGGATGACCCGGCTGGCGGCAAATTAAATCTGTATCCCCTTCCTCGACGGTTTTTCCGGCATACATAACAATCATGCGCTCGGTGACCTGACTAACGACGGCTATGTCATGAGAAATCAGTATCAATCCCATCCTGTGATTTTTGCAGACATCAAGCAGTAACCTCAATATTTCCGCCTGTATGGTTACATCAAGGGCTGTTGTTGGCTCATCAGCAATGATCAGTGCCGGTTCAGTCAGGAGTGCTATGGCAATGACAACGCGCTGTAACATGCCTCCCGATAATTCATGCGGGTAGGATTTAAAGCGTTCTTCTGGAGACGGAATGGAAACCTCTGAAAGTTTTTCAATGGAAAGCCTCATGGCCTCGTCATATGAAATTTCTCTATGTGCTCTTAGGGTTTCAACCATCTGCTGGCCGATCGTGAATACAGGGTTGAGGGTCATCATGGGATCCTGAAATACCATTGAAATCCGTCCACCTCTGATCGCGCGCATGGTATTGGCGTCTAATTGTACTAAATCCTGATTTTCAAAAATAATGCTGCCCCGGCTTATTCGGCCGGGTTTGCTGACGAGATTTAAAATAGAGAATGCAACCATGGATTTTCCGGCGCCGCTCTCTCCTACAATGCCGAGACGTTCTCCTGCTTTCAAATTAAACGTAATGCCTCTGAGAGCAAGTGTATTGCCTTGCCGGGCAGGGAACTCAACTTCCAGATTGTTAATCTGTAAAAGCATATTAAAGCGACCTACTTCCTGTACAGCCTGGGATTAAGAACGTCACGCAGCCAGTCTCCGATAAGGTTCATAGACAATATCAGAATTATAAGAACGATACTGGGAATTATGGTAATCCACCATGAGCCGGAAAAGATATATTCAAAGCCGGCACGGATAAGCGAACCAAGTGAAGGTTGTGATACGGGCATACCCAGTCCCAGAAAGCTGAGAGATGCTTCAGCAATAATTGCCTCTGCCACCTGTACAGTTGATATGACCAGTACGGGAGAAAGCGTATTTGGGAGAATATGACGGATCATAATCCGTATGTTGGACAGTCCTATTACGCGGGCAGCATCGACATATTCCTTATTGCGCTCAGCAAGTACTGATGCGCGGACTGTTCTGGCGTATTGAGGCCATTCTGCAAAACCTATCACAAGGATAATCATAATCATGGCGTAGCTCTGATAAAGCTCTGCACCAAAGGCAGTCTGAAATACTGCCAGAGCGATAATCGCAATCATAAGGGTAGACAGGGAGAGCTGAATATCAGCTAGTCTCATAAGTGCAGAATCTGTTCGTCCTCCCACATAGCCTGCAATCAACCCAATGGAGACACCGATAAATGCCTGGATGAGTACGGCAAAGATTCCGATCGTCAGAGACAGGCCGGTGCCATACAGAATAGTGGACAGCATATCCCGTCCCTGATGATCTGTGCCAAGGATGAAGCGGCTGTCTCCCTCTTTCTGCCAGACTGGCGGAATTTCGGCATCCAGAATATCAAGCTGTGCCAGATCATAAGGATTTTGTGGTGCTATAAACGGGGCAAGGACAGAAGCAAGAATGAAGAATAACAGAATAACAGAACTGATTATAGCAACGCGGTCACGTGAAAAACGATAAACAATATTCGATTGCAGAATCTGATTTATAAATGTCATTTCCTTTCTCCCGCAATACTGATTGTGGGATTAATAAATGAATAAATCAAATCTACAATTGTATTGGTGGTTACAAAAATAAAACCGACTACGATAATATAGGCAATAATTAATGGCGTATCTGCACGGTTCACGGCTTCCAGAAACAGAAATCCCATACCGGGCCATTGAAAAACAGTTTCCGTCAGGATCGTATAGGCGATGAGGGTTCCTATTTTTACTCCTCCGAGGCTGACAGTGGGGATTAAGGTATTCTTTAGGGCATGAACATACCAGATGCGTTGAGGCTTTAATCCTTTAGCCCATGCAAACCTGATATATTCCGAGTTCAGAACTTCAAGCATTTCTCCTCTGATAAGCCTGATAAATAGCGGTAACATAATCGAGGATAATGCGACTGATGGCATTATAATATGCGCCCAGCCATCAAAAGTAAGAAAGCCCGTATCCCATCCCCATGGAAGAGTTACAGTCTCCCCTCTGCCAAAGGAAGGCATTATCCCAAGTTGTACTGAAAATATGTAAATGAGGAAAATTGCAGTTAGAAAAACAGGAATAGAAATACCAACAATAGAAAGGCCCATAATGGTTCTGGATATCCATGAATCCGGTGATATTGCGCATCTGACGCCGACAGGTACAGACACAAAAATAATAATAACACTTGCCAGGAGAACCAGTTCAAAGGTTGCTGCGAATTTGGCGAAAATCACTTCCAGAGTGGGCTTTTTGAAGAAGTATGAGGTTCCAAGATCGCCGGTAACTGCTTTCTGCATAAAACGCCAGTATTGAACGAATATATGATCATTCAACCCCATACGTTCACGAACAATATTGCGTTCAGCTTCCGAGACGGACTGTCCTACCAGTTCTCTTAACGGATCACCGAGGTTATTTTGAATGGCAAAGCCGATCATACTTATTACGATCATAACAAGCATTGCCTGCCCGATACGTGACACCAGAAATAACAGCAGTTCAGAGGTTTTCATTCGGAGCCAGCCCAACCCGGTTATAAATGAATAAGGCCGTGTACCGCCACGGCCTTATATCAAAATCTGTAATTATTCGAGAACAAGATCTCCGAGATAAGGAAAATTCAGAACGTTGACAACCTTGTCAATCCCGACACCTTTACGGGCAGCCCAGGCAAGATCCTGCCAGTGCAAAGGAACAAAGGCAGCGTCGTCATATAGTATTTTCTCGATATTCTGAAGTACCCTGGCTCGTTCTTTGGAGTCTGTCATGCCAAGTGTTTTTTCTGTTAAAGTGTCAACTTCAGGGTTAGAGTAATTACCACTGTTATACTGCCCCTTGCCGGTCTTCTTATTGACTGTCATTGCCAGAAATTCGTAGAAATTTGCCGAGTCTTCAGTATCGGCATGCCAGCCGATCATCATGATATCCGCAGCTCTTTCGTCAAATTTCGGCCAGTATTGCGCTTTCGGCATGGTTGTCAGTTCAACCTTTATATTGATCCTTGCTAACATGGCTGCTACCGCTTCTGCGATTTTGGCATCATTAACATAACGGTTGTTAGGAGCCATCATGGTTACGGTAAAGCCTTTTTCAAACCCGGCTTCCTTCATAAGCTTTTTGGCTTTGGCAAGATCATAACGCGGCTTCAGGCTTTCATTATAACCAAGATATCCTTTCGGGCTCATCTGGGCTGCCGTTGTGCCAAAGTTTTTCATGATCTTTTTGACAATACCATCATTATTGATGGCATGAACAATTGCCTGTCTGACTTTTTGATTTTTAAAAGCTTCCACACGTTCCTGGTTGAGCTGGAAAGTAATGACACGTGTGCCGCTCATTGTAACCAGGTTTGTATTCTTATTTTTTTTGATGCGCTCAAGGTCGGTTGGTGGAACCGGTGCAATGAAATCAATATCGCCAGAGAGGAGGGCAGCTATTCGGGTTGGAGCTTCTTTAATGGGAGTAAAGACTATTTCAGTCACATTACCCGGAGAATTTTTATCCCAATAATCTTTAAAACGTTCAAAAACGGTTTTGACACCCTGTTCCCTGCTTTTAACGATAAAAGGACCTGTGCAGGATATATTTTTAGAAGCAAATGAGCCTTTGTGTTTTACGATAGCAGCTTTTTCATTTCCGTTTTCATCTTTACCTTCATAATATTGGGAATCCAGCGGAAAGATGTAGGTTGCATTGTGCAGAACCAGCGGGAACGGGCCATCAGTAATTATATCTATGGTGTAATCGTCAACAATTTTGATTTCCTTGAATTTATCAAATATTGCCTTGAAATCAGGACTTGTCTTTATTCGCTTAAATGTCCACTGAACATCTGAAGCTTTCATTTCTCTGCCAGAGTGAAATTTTACACCTTTTCGCAGAAAGAAACGCATGGTTGCATCATTGATACGCTCCCATTTTTCAGCAAGCCTGGGTTCAAAAGCGAGCTTTTGTGTCCATCTTACAAGGGGATCGCATGTTGTGTGGGATAATTGTAAAACGCCTCCTGATAATTGCTCTTGAATATCAAGAGTCACCGGATCGGAATCATATGCCATTTTCAAAGTCTTGGAATATAAAGATCCGGGGAATATCAGGAGAGAGAGAACTATTAGTAAAAATCTTTTGGTCAGGTTCACTGCAATTCTCCATTAATTGGAACATTTTTCAGTAGCATGTAAATTTAGAAGTAACTTAATGTCTATTCTATGGAAAAACTTTTAATATTTGAAAATTGTAAATATGGATTGCTGAGTGGTATTTATTATTTCAGCGAAACTGTTTTTGAAATTTTAATTTAGTGTGAGGAACCGGAATTTCCTGAAGCAGAATTTTGTGATTATAGTCATGAGCAATAACAGCACAAAAAACAGCCCGCTATAGAACGGGCTGTTTTGGTAATTTTTCAGTATTTCATGTGTTATCAGGATACCAATTTAGCAAATGCCTGATCAAAGCCTTTTAGGGGTACGCTAATTTTGATATCTTTCTGGTTTACATTTTTAAAGGTGACATTGAGGACTTTGCCGCTTCTCATTTTTTTCAGTAAAGCACCTTTTACCGGCATACCAACATAGCAACCTCTCTGGTCGCAGGTCTGTATCTGCTGGGTATCTTCTTTTTCATTATCAATTTTAAATTTCAAGCCTGATGGAAGGTGTAATCCGTGCGGAAGCTGCACCATCATAACACCGTTTTTCTTATCTGGTGTTGCGCGCACAGTAATGCTCAATAAAAGCTGGCGTGTTTTTCGTAAAAATAGTTGTTGGGATGCTGCACAGTTAATTTTTACTCCATTGCTTGAGCAGTTGACCTGCCAGGGGAGAGGAGATGGTGCAGCTTTAGCAGTTTTATTGCCTGCTTTTTTATCGCTCGCCTGTGCAATTTTTGTCTTGTTGTCTTTACCCCATGATGAGAAGAGAGATGATGAGGGTTCTTTGGCAAATGCAGATGTCCCAATCGCGAGACAAAGCCCGGATATAGATGCAAATGTATATATCGTCTTTAGTGCATTCATTGTTGTGACCTGTTTATTCTTCTTTGTTGAGTAATTTTCGAGTTCGTATCTGCCATCAAAAGAGAGTTCTTGTCATAAGTCAAAATAAATTTTTATAGATGCAGATAATTTCCATAATAATTGTACATGCATTAATGTTATGCATTTTGACGCCTTGTAAATAATCAAATTGTTGTATATTTGCTCAATCAAACGAAAGTCTATGTATCTGTATCGCAACATTTTTTTTTGTATTTCATAAAAGCAATTTTTGTAGTGGTTTTCCCTATAGATCAATGTGTGAATTTTGATCAGTATACTTTTCAGTAAGAAATATGTTTTGAATGCAATTATACCGCATTTTACATAATGCTGCAGCATGATTGTGAAATTGTGTCTGTTGTCACAGTATGCCCAAATAGTTCAGCGCCATGAAGCGCTGCTGCACATTTGCAAGATGTGTATGTAAAAAGACAGAGGTTTGTATGTTTTCTCGTTTTGCGTCTTGTCGCCCAGATGTTTCTTTCGTGCGTATAGTCTCTTCAACTTCCAAAAAACTGATTTTTAGAAGCTGTTTGTTTGCAATTGCTCTTACCGGAGCAGTTGCGGGGCAAAATGTTGCCGTTGTGAAAGCTGATGGTATTGATCTGTCAACGAAGGGTGCTGATGGTAAAAAGGGTAAAAAGAATTTTTATTTTTTCTGGTCAACCACAACCGACGGTGAAAAAGGCAAAGATGGCGGAAAGATAGACAAGACAATAAAGCAGGATGTTACTAGCAGTTCATCTCATGGAATAAATGCGGTCAGTACAGGGGGTAAAGGCGGAGATAGCGCCAGTTCCTGGGGCGTATTTTATAGCGGTACCGGCAATGCAGGTCGCGGTGGTAACGGCGGAGAAATAGAACTTAATTATGATGGCACTTTGAGTGTAAGCGGTGATGGTAACCACGGCATCAATGCAGTGAGCCAGGGAGGCAATGGTGGCCGGGGGGGTAAGTCTGAAGCAGCTTTTGCTTCGGACTCGGGAAGTTCCGGAAATGGTGGTCAGGGCGGCAAAGTTACCGTAACCAATAATGGCCATATATCAACCACAGGTAATGAATCATACGGTATTAATGCTGTCAGCCGGGGTGGAGTAGGTAACGGTGGCGGATATGCCGGGAGTGGATTTGTTTCAGTTGGAGGCCGTGGAGGTGACGGTGCTTCGGGAGGTGATGTTACTGTAACGAACAACGGGGTTATCGAAACACATGGTTCAGGCTCTCATGGAATTAATGCCTTAAGCGAAGGCGGTAATGGCGGATCTGGTGAGGGTGGACTTGGCGTCTTTATCGGTGGTGTCGGGGGTTCTGGTGGAAAGAGTGGAGATTCCGGAAAGGTTGAGGTAACCAACAAGGGCAGCATTACAACCAGAGGAAATGAAGCGCATGGCATTAATGCAGTAAACGGTTCAAGTCAAGGTGGGAATAGCGGCTGGGGCGGAGGCCTGTTTTTTGGTGCTACACAGAATGCTGGAAATGGTGGTAGCAGTGGTGAAATAATTATTACCAATGGTAAAGATGGAGAAATAAGAACACACGGTAATTCTTCACATGGCATTAATGCAGAATCATATTCAGGAAATGGTGGACGTGGCGGAAATGTCTTTGGAGTCTTGTTTGGCCTTGGAGGTGCTGGTGGTTCTGGCGGTGGTTCTTCCGGGACAATTGATATAACCAATGAGGGAAAAATAGCGACTTCAGGTGATGGTTCCCATGGAATTAATGCTATCAGTCACGGTGGTAGTGGCGGTGATAGTGGTTTGGGGTTAAGTGCATTTTTTGGTGCTGCACTTGATGCTGGAAGTGGTTCTGGTTCCGGAAATATAACGATTACTAACAGTGGTGAAATTCATACATCCGGCAGTGGATCTCATGGTATAAACGCCGAAACGTCTGGCGGTAATGGCGGTCATGGCCAGGGTTCATTCGGTCTGATATTTGCTCTTGCCGGTCTGGGCGGAGATGGAGCTCTTGCTGGTCAGATAGATATTACGAATAATGGGCTTATTACGACTTCAGGAAACAACTCGCATGGAATTAATGCTATCAGCAATGGTGGCAATGGCGGCAATAGTGGCTGGTCGGGAAGTCTTTTAATCGGAGCTGCACAAGATGCCGGTGGCGGTGCTGCTGGTGGGAAAATCACTATCGTTAATAGCAAAGATGGTGAAATTCATACAAAGGGTGATGGCTCTCACGGCATTAATGCTGAAAGTACCGGTGGTCATGGTGGACATGCACAGGGAACAATCGGAGTGCTGTTTTCGCTGGCAGGTCTGGGTGGTAATGGCGACCTTGGTGGTCAGATAGATATTACAAATCAAGGAACAATTACTACTTCAGGCGATGGTTCGCATGGAATAAATGCAGTTTCGACAGGTGGATATGGCGGCAACAGTGGCTGGTCCGGTGGTTTGATAGCAGCTACACAACATGCCGGGAATGGTGGTGCCGGAGGACTAATAAATATTACCAATACTGGCATGATCCAGACAACTGGCGAAAAATCTCACGGTATTAATGCCGTTGTAACTGGAGCACGTGGTGGTAACGGGGGTGATGTAATCGGGGCTCTTATCGGAGTTGCCGGTAAAGGTGGCAGAAGTGAAGGTGCCGGAGATATTGTCATCAATAATGAAGGAAGCATTGTAACATCAGGAACCGGGTCTCACGCGATAAACGCTGTTAGCGCTGGTGGATATGGCGGTACAGGGGGCTGGGCTGGCTGGGGTATGCTGGCTGCTGTCGCAGGCGGCGGAGGTGATGGCGGAAATGGTGGCAAGGTTACCGTTAATGACAAGAATACCAGGACTGACCGGGTGTTTTTTACAATGGGTAAAGAGGCTCATGCGGTTAATGCCGAGAGTAAAGGAGAAACAGGTGGTCAGGGTGGCCTGACTGTCGGATTCCATCTTTTTGCTGGTGGCAGTGGTAGCGGCAGTGGTGGTAATGGCGGTAATGGTGATACCGTTGATATCAATTTCCTGAATTCACGAACAACTGTACTGACAGCCGGTGAAAATGCACACGGTCTTGTTGCCAAAAGCCAGGGTGGTTCTGGTGGTAATGGGGGTATGTCTGTTGATGTTACCGGAGGCATGGGAGTAGCGCTGGGTCTTAGTTTTGCTAATTCCGGGGGAGATGGTGGTCATGGTGGTGACGTCTCTGTCAGAAACAGAGCAACTATAGTTACCGGCTATACTGAAGACGGTGTAACTGATGGCGTCGTTAATAATGGCAAAAATGCATATGGTATCAATGCAGTCAGTAATGGCGGTGATGGCGGCCGAGGTGGTGATGGTTATGTTTTCAGTTTTGCTATTCCGTATAAAGGAAGTCCTGCTGGCAGTGCAGCTATCGGCCTTAGTGGCCGTGGAGGAAATGGCGGGAATAGTGGCAGTGTTTATGTTCAAAACTCCGGTAAGGTCATAACATATGGCGAAGGTGCGCATGCAATTAATGCTGTAAGCCAAGGAGGAAATGGAGGCAATGGCGGTAATATTATTTCGGGTGCCGGCGCCTTTGGTACATCCCATACCGCAGCTGTGGCATTTGGAAAAGCTGGCGATGGCGGTGCTGGTGGTGCAGGTGGTATTGTTGATACCAGTAATTATGGCAGTATTTACACAAAAGGTGATGGTGCTTACGGGATTAATGCAGAAAGTACAGGTGGTGATGGCGGTAATGGCGGCATGGCAATATCTGCCGGTATTGCGTATTCCTTAGGTTCATCTGTTCCCGGAGTTAACAAGTCAAAGTCTGTCGCTGGCTCAGTAGCATGGAGTGGAAATGGTGGTAAAGGTGGTAATGCCAGTTCCGTGACCGTATCAAATGCAGGCAAGATAATAACTGACGGCAAAAGCTCGTACGGTATTAATGCAGTTGCTAAAGGTGGTAAAGGTGGAGATGGGAATGTAGCCGTTTCAGTTAGCCTGGCACCGGATGCAAATATCAGCTCTGCTGTTGAAGGAAAAGGTGGCAATGGTGGTACTGGTGATCAAGTTACTGTTTCCAACAGAGGTGTAATCGCGACATTTGGTGATAAGTCACATGGCATCAATGCAGAGAGTGTTGGTGGCGATGGTGGTGTTACAGACGTGACTGTTGCTGCTGGTGTGTCAGGTGGTTTCTCGCTAAATTTTGATATTCCTGCATATGGTGGTACGGGTGGAAATGGAAGTACCGTTACTGTAACCAATAAAGGTGTCATCTATACAAACGGGGATAACGCTTATGGAATTAATGCTGCAAGTCGTGGTGGCAACGGTGGTAATGGTGGCACTAATGCTGCAGCCAACCTCTCACTGGGTGGTGATACCGGTGTAAATGTTGTTTCAGGTTCTTTTGGTGGACAAGGTGGTGCTGGTGGTTATGTGAATGGCCAGAATATCGGTCAGATATTGACTGAAGGGGAGGGATCCCATGGCATGTACGGAACCAGTGCAGGTGGTCAGGGCGGTCTAGGCGGTGACGTTATTACAGTTGGTGCCCTGAATAAACATGGCCTGAATGTTTCAGTTGGTGGAGCTGGTGGCAATGGCGGGGGTGCAGGTTCTGTAAACCTTACCAACAGGGATATCATTCAGACAACCGGGCATAATTCCATCGGCATGTATGGCCGTAGTAATGGCGGTAATGGAAATACAGGAGGTATGTCAATTGCTGTTGGTGTCGGGCAGATTTTACCTGAAAAATTCGGAATTAAGAATTCGCCAGCCGGAGCCGGATTGCAAGGCGGTAAGACTAATGTCGTCTCAAGGATATCAAACAGGCTAAAAAATACTCCAATTCAGGGGGCGGTATCTGTTGGTCGTAAAGGCGGAGATGGCGGTAACGGCGAAAATGTTACTCTGAAAAATAAACCTGGTTACAAGGTCAGAACCTGCAAGTTTATATTCTTTTGCAGCGAAGCCGTTCAGGATGAGGAACCTGAAGAAGTAAACGGAGGAAATTTCTTTACACGACTGGTAAGTAATACAAAGGTCACGAAGCTTGAGGCTACAATATACACAGCTGGTAATTCTTCTCATGGTATGAAGGGAGAAAGCAGCGGTGGTGATGGTGGCGAGGGTGGAAAAGCCCTTGCTGTTGCCGGGGAAGGCTATTCAAAAGATCGAAATGCTGTCGATATCACCGATACGACTAAAGTGGACAGATTTAAAGATCCGAAGTCCGGTAATATTGCAGTGTCCTTTGCCGGAGATGGAGGTCGGGGCGGCAATGCCGGTGTTATAGACCTTACTAATTCAGGGGATATTGTAACTTCCGGTCATGGCTCAAGCGGTATGTATTTTCATGGTGCTGGAGGGCATGGTGGAGATGGTGGTAATTCAGGGCTTGGTAAAAAGTTCTGGGGCGATGGTCTGTATGGTCTTAACCTGAATTTCGATGGAGAGAGTATTCTTGATCTTGGAGAGGATGCTGAACTGGGATTTGGCGGCGCCTATGTTTACGGAACGGGCCAGGGATCTATCGGTATCGCGATAAGTAAAGGCGGCAATGGTGGCCATGGTGGTAAGGGTGGCCAACTTATTGGTCTGAATGAAGGTAATGTCTGGACTAATGGTGTTGGAAGTGCCGGTATCAAGGCAGATGCCTCAGGTGGCAATGGCGGAGACGGTGGTATTGCGAATGCCGGAGCGATTGCATTTGCTGCTGAAACCACAACAAGTATTGCGATTGCTGTTGGCGGTGATGGTGGTAATGGCGGTAAAGGTGGAATAATTAATTTTACCAATACTGGCAATATTATTACCGAAGGTACCAGTTCTGCCGGGATAGATGCTATCAGTGCAGGTGGTCGCGGTGGTGACGGGGGGACAGCCCGGGCATTCTACCTACAAAGGAATAAATCGAAACCTAAAGATACTCCGGGTACAGGTTCTTCTACATCATCAACACGCCCGGATTCAGGCAGCAGTTTATCAGATGCCATGAATTCAGCCGGAGATGCTGGCGGTAAACCAAATAAAAGTCTTATCTCGGCAGCATGGGATCACATAAGAAAAAATCAGAAACCGAGTAAAGGTGATGATGCTCTCGCTAATGCTAATAACAGTGAGTATGGCTTTGAGATGACATTTGGCATGGGTGGTTCTGGTGGACATGGCGGTGATGGCGGTACTGTTGATATTACAAACCAGGGACAGATTTATACTGAAGGTGCTTTTTCTGCTGGTGTAAATGCTGCCAGCATTGGAGGCGATGGTGGTAATGGCGGGGATTCTGCCAGAGGTATTGGTATTCTCTGGGCACTGGCAGAAGTTGAAAGTCTTTCACCACACTGGGCTACTCTTACCAATCCTAAAATTGATATCGGTGGAAATGGTGGTAATGGCGGTAACGGATCTACTGTTACGATCAGCAATAGTGGAAAGATATATACAGGCGGAAACTATTCGTCTGGAATTTTTGCTGCCAGCAGAGGCGGTAAAGGTGGCAAAGGTGGAACTGGAGACTCCGGATATATTGGTGACCTTTCCATTGGAGGAGAAGGTGGTCAGGCAGGGAGAGCCGGTGAAGTTAAAGTTACAAATAAACGAGAAAATACAAGAGATGATTTGCCACTTATTGTAACGGCTGGTGAGATGTCAAATGCTATTACAGCGATCAGTGCAGGTGGTCGTGGCGGTGATGGCGGTGATGCCAGGTTCGGTGGAGAATGGTCTGTTATTCAGGATATGATTAACAAGTTCCGGACAAATAATGCCTGGAAATCCAAAGACGATTTCAAGAAGGCTTTAAAATCCTTCAGAGACAAAACCTTCTTACCAAGAATGGGGCTTGCTCTGGCCTGGAATGGTCGAGATGGAGCTGACGGAGCTCTTGTACACATTGACAGTGAAGGCATTTTGAGTACTGCAGGTGAATTATCGCACGGTATTCTGGCTATGAGTAATGGTGGTCATGGTGGTGCAGGAGGCAGTACTTATTCGAGTAATATCGGTAAACTTCCAAGGCCTGGTACAGGTGGTAGTGGCGGTGCTGGTGGCATGGTTGATATTATACACAATGGCGATATTTATGCCATTGGTAATGGATCACACGGCATTGTTGCTCAATCCACTGGTGGTAAGCGTGGAGAAAATGGTCAGGTAGAATATGCCTGGCTTGAAATGCCGTGGGACCTGACGCCTGATGCTAACTCTGATGATATAGCAGACTGGGATAACCCCGGTGTTGAGATTGGCGATATTCCAATAATACCAGGGCTGGATATATTCAAAAAGGCAGAAGATGGTAACGGTGGTACTATATCGATAAATGGTGAAGGCCTGATATATGTGGGTAATGCTGGTAATACCGATGCCTCAATTGGTATTCTTGCTCAAAGTATCAGTGGTGCAGAACCATTGGTGAAGGAAGTTACTGTTGAGATTAACGAAGAAGATCCTAATGGTGATGGAGATACCAGCGATGCTGTTGACCTGGATGGGGATGGCAAGACAGATGGCAAGGTTCAGGTTGTCAATCTGGTTCCAACTGGTGAGCGTATAACTTCCAAGCCGGGAAGCGGCAAAGGCGGTGATATCATTATCGATCGCAGTGGGGCTATCATGAGTCCTTATGACAATGGTATTGCAGTATTGCTTGAAAGTGCAGGCCAGCAGGGAGGTGGGAACATTGAATTCACCTTCAATAAAGGGAGCAATGAAATAAAGCTTTCAGATGCCGATGATGCACAGGACTTTAATGGTTATATCATTGGTGGAAGTGGCAGTGATGGTGCAGCTATTCTGATCAGAGGGGGGGCTGATAACAAGATTACCCTTGGTGAAGGTACCACTGTTTATTCAGGAAACTACAGAACGATAATTTCTGAAGATTCTTACGGAGATTTCAGTGTTATCGGTAATGACACAATCAATAACCATGGAAAGGTTATTGGTAATGTTGACCTTGGCAGAGGCAATAACACATTTAATAACAAGGCGGGAGCTGAGTTCGTGACATATGAGCATGTCAGGCTTGGTAGTCCGGGCAACTATCTTGTTAATGAAAGTGGCGGTTTGATAAATCCTTACGGCCTTGGTGTTGGTGAAACAAAGGTTGATGGTGGATATGTCGGAGAAGATGGCAGTAAAATGCGCTTTGACGTACACTTTGGTTCAACCCGAACGCCTTATGTTTCTACTGGTGGTACCAATACAGGTCATACCTCAGGCTCAAATCCGAATTATGATAGCGATCATAGTGGTTCGCAAAATCCGGATGCAGATAAGTTTGCTGATATGACTGCTCGTGAAATTATTGAGTATTACAAGAATAACAAACCTTCAGCAGGTGAGAATGTACCGGATATTGCTAACCCGGACAGACCTGGTCAGGGATTTGGTTCTAATGAATTTGATAATGACACAAATGATACTGACGATAACGAAACCAGAGCGAACAACCCTGAGGGTAGTGATCGTATGGTCTTTACAGGTAATGTTCACCTGAATGGTGCTATCTATATTGATCTGTTCAACCTTAGCAGGGGTGAGGAAACGCTGGTAATCTCAGAAGGGGACCTGACTGTTGGTAATGATCTGAAACTGGAGAAACTTTTCAGTAGTGCAGCTCTATCCAATATGGATTATGAGGTGATCAAGGATGCTGATGGAAAAAGTCGTTTTATTGTAAAAATTGAAACTGATATTCAGAGGCTTGCTGCGAAGGGGAACCAGTCCAGTCTGAGTGTTCATCTTGATGAAATTGTGAATGAGAGTGAGGATGGTGCCGGAGATGGCCTTTCTAATGCTCTGGCTTCTCTCGTCAAGGTTCCGGAGGGCCAGGAACATCTGATTGCTGCCTCGTTGGATACCGTTCATTCTGAGGCCTACCTTTCCCAGTTTACAAGTGCATTATTTTCTGACCTTGGTTTTGTGGACAGAATGGCAAATTGTGGAACCCATGGTATAAGTTCCAGAATAGTTAATGGTAATTGCATCTGGGGGCAGGCTACTGTCAGGCAATTTGAGCAAGGAAGCAGTCTTACCAGTTTTGGAATGGAAGAAGATAGTCATATCTTTGCCGGAGGTTATCAGAGGGCAATATCCGAGAATGTGATGCTTGGAGTTTCTCTTCAATATGACCAGGGAACTTTGAAGGTTGAAGACAGGCTGACAAGTAAAATCAAAGCCGGAAAAATAGGTGGCTTTGGCAGATATAAAGAAGGGCCTTTTGAATTTACACTTGGGGCAAACTACGGTTACAGCTGGTATGATAATAGCAGACGGATCAGTCTTCCAACCCAAATACTGAATGACGAAGGAGAAACTGAATATGGCCTTGGGGTTTTGCTTGCAAAAGGAAAAAGCTCTATTCAGTCTGGTGGTGTTCAGTTGCAGCTTGCCTATAAGCATGAGACCCGGAAGATGTATATTAAGCCCTTCATTGATTTAAGAGCAAACTATCTGGAGTTTGATAAACTTAAAGAAAAGGGAATCGATGGGCTGGGGCTCAGTTTGAAAGATTCCGATAACTGGCAGCTTTCCATTAAACCAGGTATTGAGTTCGGCGGAGAGTTTGAGGTTAAAGAAGGTATTTCAATTCGTCCTCACCTGATGCTTGGTGCGATATTCTTTAACGATAGTTCGTGGAGTACACAAACTGCATTTGCAGGTTCTCCAGGGGATGTTTCAGCATTTAATATTGATGGTGAATTTGATGATGTGCTTGCTACAGTAGAGGCAGGTATTGATATGCGTTTTGAAAAAGAAGGCTTAAATCTCAAGCTTCAATATGGTGGTAAATTCTCAGATAATGTTGAAGAGCATTCTGGAACTGTAAGAATGTCTGTTGATTTCTAGCAGAGCAGAGGTTGTCTTTGAGAATTTTGATCAAAGGCAACCTCGCCTTTAACTAAAGAACAGGTTTACTCATATATACCCCTTATACACAATATATTCTAAATACAGAATTGCATTCGATATACTGAATTCGAAATATTGGTGGCATAAAAGGGAAGCTGGTTAGTACTTTTGCTGTTTATTCAAAGGGGTACTTCAAGTTAATTTTAGAGCGTATATTATCCATCAACTCCATATTCGCCTGTGTGTCGCTCCATGGATTTTCAGGGCTTTCCAGTAGACCATTGCGAAAACAATTCTGGGCCTCGAGAATTTCATACTCAAAGCCTGTGCTTATGAATGGCAGTTCCACTGTTTCTATAATATTGTCGCGTTTTAATGTTGCTTTTGTTGCGGCCCAGAAAGGAGAGGCAATGGAAATACTGCCTTCATCTCCATAGATTATAAATTCATTGGATGTGTCCATAAGCAAACTTACTGATAGTTGCGATATGGATTGGTCTGCATATTTCAAAGTGATTGAGTTCATAGCGTCGACACCTGTTGATGCCATTCGGGTATCAACGCTAAAGGTGACTGGATTGTTTCTCTTAACCCATTGAGAAACGGATATATTATAAATGCCGATGTCCAGCAGTGCACCACCTGCAAGGTCTGGATTGAACAGGCGGTCTTTCGGATTAAAGGGTGCCTTAAATCCGAAAGTCGATGTCATCAGTTTGATGTCGCCAATCAACTTTTTATCGAGCCAGTCTTTGACCTCTTTATATACAGGCAGGAAGCGTGTCCACAAGGCCTCCATCAGAAAGAGGTTTTTACTACGAGCGAGTTCGAATAACTCGCGGCTTTGCCCGGCATTAACCGTCAATGGTTTTTCACAAAGGACTGCCTTTCCGGCCATTAGACAAAGCCTGATATGGTCATAGTGAGCGTTGTGAGGGCTGGCGATGTAGATGAGGTCAACAAGAGGGTCGTTGAGAAGATCATCGAAACTCTGACAGGGATTGCTGATATTGTATTTTTTTGCGAAAGACTGTGTTTTATCAAAGTTTCTTCCTGCTACGGCATGGATAACGCCATCATCGATGTGTTTTATTGCATCGGCAAATGAGTTTGCAATACGTCCGGGACCAAGGATTCCCCATTTAACAGTTTTTTTTAACATTATTTTTTCTCATTTTTTATAGATTGAAAGATCAGGAGTAGCCGGATTGCAACTCCATAATTCTTAGATCCAAATCAGAAAGGCACGACAGAATATTTCCTTCAAATACAAGTGATGTTTCGTCATCCCGAATGGTGATTTCGGGCATTCCTCCAAATTTTACCTGAATATTTTGTGCGATATGCTTTTTAACAGAAGGAAGCATCAGGTCCAGGTAGCGGATGCCGGGGCCTGTGATGGTTAGCGGCATTGTACCATGGAGGCTATAAAGGCGAGAGAGGCCGGTTCCCAGAACTTCTCCGGCCAGCCGGAAAGCGTATTCAGCCATATTGTCACCGTTTCGGGCCAGATCTGCGATTTTATCCATTTCCTTCAGAGGTATAAAATTTGCAGGAACTGTATCTTCGGGAGCTTCAAAGGCCTTTCGCAATATGCCATAAAAGCCAGAGTAGGCCTCGATGCAACCTTTTAAACCGCAACGGCATGTGGGTCCATTTGCCTGATGAATCATATGACCAAATGCGGGTGATGTTGATGAAAGCTGTCCGGTTGGGGAGCGTGTGGCTATGCCAATACCTATACTGTGCCCCAGAGACAGGGTGCAGACCTGGGAAAGGGACTGGTTATTATTTGCTATGGCCCTGGCAATGAAGCAGGTCTCGTTGGTTAGCGATATTACTGCATTCCAGTCAGCGCTTAGCAGTTGCTCAAAGTCAACCGGCTGTTTCCCGAATATTGCTGACCATAAAAGGACGGGCTTTTCTGAAGATATTACCCCCTTGCTGGTAATTGATATCATGAGAATCTTTTCTCCTGACAGTCCGTTTCTGGATACCAGTTTATCAAGAGTGGCTTTTATTTCTTTAATAAAAGCTGCAACTTTTGTCTTTTCAGA
The DNA here is from genome assembly GCA_050633205.1 of Methyloligellaceae bacterium. Classification (GTDB taxonomy): domain Bacteria; phylum Pseudomonadota; class Alphaproteobacteria; order Rhizobiales; family CBDHHC01; genus CBDHHC01. The sequence continues at coordinate 42,470 of JBOEGA010000026.1, forward strand.
TGTTCTGCTGACTTCTATGCGATCTCGGATAATTCCGGAAAAGTCCACAAGTGAATATTCCAAACTGTCGGAGGTAATTCTAACTGCAATAAGGTAGGCACATTCAGGGTTTTGTTTAAACAGAACTTTTGGTCGTCCCCGGCCGGGGCCAGCTTCCTGTGGCAGTCGTTCCAGAATGTTTTCACTTTCAAGCTGTGAAGTTATTCCGGATACTGTTGCAGAACTCAATCCGGAAATTTTTGAGATATCTGTATGAGCTGCAGGTCCCAATGAGCGCAGTGTTGAGAGTACAAGGGCGCAATTCTGACGGCGCAGGGATTCTGAATTTGCTATCATACTTTTAGACCTGTATCCTGTGTAAATGCCTGACTAATTGCAGTTACATCAGTTAGTTAAAGTCATTGTCTATCTTATATAAAAAATGAATACAACGGTATATTCCGAAGATTGGCATTATTTTTCTTTCCTGTCGAGAAAAATAGTGTAGTATATTTTCTCAGGTGTTGAGAAAAATAATAATATCAATGCTGAAATCCTATCTAACGTAACTACCTATCTGGAAGAAATCGGACAAACAAAAAACTGATTTAGCAAGGGAGGATGAATGATGAAAGTAACTAGTCGACTACTCGCAGGTCTTCTGGCCTTCATTATCATGAATGCTACGGCATTCGCAAAAGATCTGGTCGTTGGAGTATCATGGTCAAATTTTCAGGAAGAGAGATGGAAAACCGATGAGGCTGCTATCAAGTCAGCATTGGCTAAAGCAGGGGCTAAGTATATTTCTGCAGACGCTCAATCGTCGGCTGCAAAACAGTTATCTGATGTTGAGAGCCTGATTGCACGAGGCGCTAATGCGCTTATTATTCTGGCTCAGGATGCAGATGCCATTGGTCCTGCTATACAAAAAGCTGTTGCAGAGGGAATTCCTGTTGTTGGTTACGACCGGCTCATTGAGAATCCTAAAGTATTCTATATTACTTTTGATAACAAAGAGGTAGGGCGCATTCAGGCGCGTGAGGTGCAAAAGGTAGCAGAAAAGGGGAATTACGTCTTTATCAAGGGTTCCTCAGCAGATCCAAATGCAGACTTTTTATTTGCAGGCCAGGTTGAGGTCCTCAAAAAGGCTATGGAAGAAGGTAAAATCAAGAATGTTGGTGAAGCCTACACCGATGGATGGAAGCCTGAAAATGCTCAACGTAATATGGAGCAGATACTTACCAAAAACGATAACAAGGTTGATGCGGTTGTTGCGTCCAATGACGGTACTGCAGGTGGAGTTATTGCAGCTCTGAGTGCTCAGGGGCTAGCTGGTACAGTTCCGGTTTCAGGGCAGGATGGCGATCATGCAGCACTGAACAGGGTCGCTCTTGGCACGCAGACTGTGTCTGTGTGGAAAGATGCCCGCGCTTTGGGAGCCAAGGCAGCAGAAATTGCAGTGTTGCTTGCAAATGGGAAAGCCATGAAAGATGTTCCCGGGCTGGTTAAATTTTCAGGAGGTCCCAAAGGTGTCACGATGAACTCATTGTTTCTCGCACCTGTGGCAATTACAAAAGATAACCTCAATGTTGTTATAGAAGCTGGCTGGATCACCAAAGATAAGGTCTGTCAAGGTGTGAAAAGCGGAGCTCCTGCTGTTTGCAAGTAGGTGTAATGTTTTCTGATAATAATATCAAAAAATAGAAATACAGTCCCATACCGTGAAAATTGTGATCGGTATGGGATATCAGAAACCTTAAAGTAATAATACAATGACTGATGAAACGATGAGTTCTACTGGCAAGAATGTTCGGGTGACCGAGAGTTTTTCCGAATTCGTGGCACGATTTTTTCGAGCAACGGAAATTGATACGCGAATGCTTGGTATGATTGGCGCCTTACTGCTGATCTGGGTCGGGTTTGACATATTTTCAGGTGGATTATTTCTGACCCCCCGTAATCTATGGAATCTTTCTGTACAGACAGCGTCCATTGGTGTGATGGCTACCGGAATGGTATTGATCATCATTACGAGAAATATTGATTTGTCAGTAGGGTCAATTCTTGGTTTTACCGGTATGATCATGGCGACCATGCAGGCAGAATGGCTTCCCACATTACTCGGCTTTGATAATCCGTTTACCTGGATTATAGCGCTTTTAGGGGGAATGGCAGTCGGAGCCATGATTGGTGGAGTTCAGGGGGCCATTATTGCCCATATGGGAGTTCCATCATTTATTGTGACGCTGGGAGGCTTACTGATCTGGCGTGGTTGCGCGTGGTGGGTCACCAGTGGCAGGACTGTCGCTCCGATGGATTCAACCTTTAAACTGATGGGCGGGGGCGTTGAAGGTTCAATAGGTGCTGTTGCTAGCTGGGGTGTTGCAGTTGTGGCCTGTATTGGAATTCTGTTTGTAGTCATTAATGGCCGCAATCAGAGAAAGCGTTTTCAATTTCCTCTGCGTCCTCTATGGGCAGAGTCTTCTATTGTACTGGCAAGCTGTTCACTCGTCGTTGGTGCAGTCTGGGTGTTTAACAGTTATCCGTGGCCCAGAGCAATTGCACAACGTTATGCCGCAGAAAACAATATTCCAATTCCTGCGGAGGGATTATTTATCTCGCATGGAATAGCCATTCCTGTACTGATCGCAGTTGTTACAGGTGTTGTTATGACATTTATCGCTACGCGAACACGTTTTGGCCGGTATGTTTTCGCAATTGGTGGCAATCCGGAAGCCGCGGAGCTGGCGGGGATAAAAACCAGAAGTCTGAAGATCAAGGTCTTTGCTCTGATGGGTATGCTGTGTGCTGTATCTGCTGCAATTTCGTCAGCCAGGCTTAATGCCGCAACAAATGCTTTAGGAACTCTGGATGAGCTTTATGTTATTGCAGCTGCAGTTATAGGCGGAGCTTCCCTGGCGGGAGGGGCTGGAACGATAGTTGGTGCCATGATTGGTGCTGTTGTTATGCAGTCACTGCAGTCAGGTATGGTACTGCTGGGGATAGATACACCTTTTCAGAATATCGTGGTTGGTCTGGTTCTGGTCATCGCTGTATGGCTTGATACGGTTTATAAAGACAGAGCGAAGTAAGGAAAAATAAAATGAATGAAAATACTCCGCTCGTAGAGTTGAAAAATATATCGATTTCATTTGGTGGTATTCATGCTGTTGATGATGCATCTCTGTGCCTGTATCCAGGAGAAGTTGTCGGTATTCTGGGACATAATGGGGCCGGTAAATCAACTCTGATTAAAATACTTTCAGGTGCATATAAAAAGGACTCCGGTGATATATATATTAATGGACAAAAAGCTGATATCACCAACCCCAGAAAAGCTAAAGAGTATGGCATAGAGACGATATATCAAACACTTGCCGTGGCTGATAATGTCGGTACGGCTGCAAATCTTTATCTCGGCAGAGAGCTGCAGACACCATGGGGAACTCTTGACGAGTTTGCGATGGAAGCTAAAGCCAGGGAAGTCATACAACGTCTTAATCCCAACTTTCAGAGATTTAAAGAACCGGTCAAATCATTATCTGGTGGTCAACGGCAATCTGTTGCTATTGCAAGAGCTATATTATTCAATGCGAGAATATTGATTATGGACGAGCCAACAGCAGCACTGGGACCCCAGGAAACGGCGCAGGTTGGGGACCTGATAAAGCAGCTTAAGAAAGATGGCATTGGTATTTTTCTGATCAGCCATGACATTCATGATGTCTTTGACCTTTCAGACCGGATAACTGTTATGAAAAATGGCAAGATTGTTGGTCATGCAAGAACATCTGATGTCACAAAAGATGAAGTTCTTGGAATGATAATAATGGGAAAATGTCCGCCAAATGCAATTCCAGGTCTTGCCGGTATGGAATTGTCAAAAATTAACAGTTAGTTGAGACGAGGCGGTTTGGCGGAACCCTGTCGCCGGGTTCCCTCTGTGCATAGAGGTTACGTATGTTTTTAGGCATTGATATCGGTACATCAGCAGTCAAAATTGTTGTCGTTGACGATAAGGGGGGTGTTGTTGAAAAATCTTCTGCGCCATTGAATATACAAAGACCTGGCGATCTTATGTCGGAGCAAATTCCGGAAGACTGGTGGAGTGCTGTTAATCAGGCAGTGAGGGATATTTCTTCTGAAAGCAGAAAAGCAATTCTGGCAATTGGTTTGTCAGGGCAGATGCACGGAGCGGTGCTGCTTGATAGCAGTGGTATGGTAATTCGCCCTGCGGTATTGTGGAATGATGGCAGAAGTATTGCTGAATGTGAAGAGTTACAGAAGAGCCTTCCTGAGCTTGGGGAGATTACGGGTAATCTTGCGATGCCCGGATTTACAGCTCCAAAGTTATTATGGTTGAAAAGGCATGAACCTCAAAGTTATGCCCGTATAGCAAAAGTGGTTTTGCCCAAGGATTATATTCGATATCGTATGACGGGAGAGCTGGCAACAGATATGTCTGACGCTGCCGGAACTTTATGGCTTGATACAAAAAACAGGTGCTGGTCATCGAAAGTTCTAGATGTCTGCGGACTTACTGAAGGTCATATGCCCTTACTCTATGAGGGCAACCAGGTAAGCGGAATGCTGCATGCAGATATTGCAAAGTCCTGGGAAATGGGTGTTATTCCGGTCGCTGCCGGTGCAGGGGACAATGCCGCCGGTGCTGTTGGATCAGGTATAGTTGCAAAGGGGGACGCATTCCTGTCACTTGGCACATCCGGGGTTATATTTCTTGCTGATGACAGTTACCGTTCTAATCCTTCAGAAGGTGTTCATACCTTTTGTCATGCGCTGCCTGGCAGGTGGCATCAGATGTCAGTTATGCTAAGTGCTGCCAGCGCGGTGGATCAGGTTGCCAGTATACTTGGATATGACAGGCCATCCAAATTATATGAGGTCGCTGCTCATTACGGTACTCCCTGTCAGAAAGAGATTTTTCTTCCTTATATGACCGGGGAAAGAACTCCTCATAATAATACAAAAGCCAGTGGAGTTTTCTTTGGTTTATCTCCTTTAACCGAGCCAGAGGCTCTTGCCCAGGCTGCTCTGGAAGGTGTTGCGTTTGGATTGGCAGATGGCCTGGAGGCATTAAAGTCTGCAGGCAATAGTCCTGAGAGCCTTTCGGTTATTGGGGGAGGAGCTCAATCCGAATATTGGGGGGTAATTATTAGTTCAATACTGAACCACCCACTGGTTTATCGAGATGGGGGGGAAGTTGGTCCTGCGTTTGGTGCTGCCAGACTTGCGAGGCTGGCAATTGGTGATGAAGCCATTGAGGACGTTTGTGTGGCTCCCCCGATATTAAAAGTTATCGAGCCCGACGAAAAGCTCTGCAGCCATTATACGAAAAGGCAATTCCTTTTTAGAAAGCTATATACATCACTTGTACCCTGTTTTGAGGAGTTAAACTGATGCCTGAAACCTACTTTGAAGATATACCGGTTATTGAATACAAGGGGCCGAACAGTACCGACCCTTTCACTTATAAATATTATGACAGGTTCAAAACTGTGCTGGGTAAATCCATGGAGGATCATCTTCGGGTTGCGGTGTGTTACTGGCATAGTTTCTGCTGGGATGGTTCTGATGTTTTTGGTGGCAGTACTTTTAAACGACCATGGTTTGAGAAAGCTTCGGAGCAGGAAAATGCTGACAGCAAGCTGGATGCAGCATTTGAATTTTTTCAAAAGCTGGGTGTCCCCTATTTTTGTTTTCATGACGTAGATATTATGCCCCCTGCTCAAACAGCAAGGGAGCATGCTGATAATTTTGCAGCAATGATTGATAAGGTCGAAGGCAAAATGAGCGAAACCGGTATCCGGCTTCTATGGGGGACAGCTAACGTGTTCGGGCATCCTCGCTATCTTGCCGGTGCTGCTACTAATCCTGATCCTGATGTATTTTCATATGCAGCGATGCAGGTCAGGGATGCACTGGGAGCAACGCATCGTTTAAATGGTGAAAACTATGTATTATGGGGTGGCCGGGAAGGTTATGAAACACTCTTAAATACCAGGCAGGGGCAAGAACTGGATCAGCTTGGCCGTTTTCTGAATATGGTGGTGGAGCATAAATATAAAATCGGTTATGAAGGAACAATCCTGATCGAGCCAAAACCTCATGAACCTACAAAACATCAGTATGACAGAGATGTTGCAACTGTATTTGGTTTTTTAAAGCGCTATGGACTTGAAAGTGAGGTATGCGTTAATATTGAAGCAAATCATGCTACGCTTGCAGGGCACTCATTTGAGCATGAAATTTCTTTGGCTGGAGAGCTTGGAATATTTGGCTCCATTGATATAAACCGTGGAGACCCTCAGAACGGCTGGGATACGGACCAGTTCTCCAATGACACCAGAGAAGTGACACTTGCGATATACTACATTCTGAAAAACGGCGGTTTTTCAACCGGTGGCTTTAATATTGATGCAAAAGTGCGCCGTCAAAGCATGAATGCTGAAGATCTTTTTTATGGTCATATTGGTACTATTGACGTTATGGCACGGTCCCTACTTAATGCAGTTGCGCTTATTGAAGAGGGAACTCTGTCGCAATTCACAGAGGACAGGTATAAGGGTTGGAAAGATGGAACAGGTGCAAAGATCATGAATAATGATCTCTCTCTAGATGAGCTGGCAGATCATGTTATCACGAATGATATTAATCCGGAGCCTGTATCGGGGCGTCAGGAATTTCTTGAAAATCATGTAAGCAATTTTATCAGATAAAGCTTATGTATGAGACTTTATTGAGCCTTAACGGAGCTTGTTTGCTGTATTTATCTCAGGAGTGACAATTGAAAACACGTAGATTTGGAAAAACAGACTGGCAGGTTTCTGAAATTGGATTTGGAGCCTGGGCTATTGGCGGAGCATGGGGAGACGTCAGTGAGAAGGATGCTGAGGCTGCACTCAATGCAGCTTTGGACAGTGGTGTAAATCTCGTAGATACTGCCGATGTATATGGAGATGGCAGAAGTGAGACTATTATTTCGAATGTCCTGAAGTCCAGGAAGCAGGATAATATCAAGGTACTGACTAAACTTGGCAGGGGGTTATCACCACATATAGCCAGCGGTTTTAATAAGGCAAATCTGGAAGGTTTTATCAATCGTAGTCTGAAAAAACTGGATGTTGATAAAATTGATCTGATACAACTTCATTGCCCACCAACTGAAGTGTATTATATGCCGGAAGTTTTTGACTTTATGGATGATTTCGTCAAAGCTGGTAAAATCTGTCACTACGGGGTTAGTGTTGAAAAAGTTGAAGAAGCATTGAAAGCGATAGAGTATCCTTCAGTTGTATCTGTTCAATTGATCTTTAATATATTGCGACAACGGCCAGCAGAATTATTGTTTGAGTTGGCAAAAAAGAAAGATATTGCGCTTTTGGCCAGGGTACCGCTAGCAAGCGGACTATTAAGCGGAAAGTTTGATAGGAACTCTACTTTTGCCGATGATGACCACCGTAAATTTAACCGATATGGGGAAGCTTTTGATGTAGGAGAAACATTTGCAGGTATTCCGTTCGAGGTTGGGTTGGAAGTTATTGAAGAGCTCAGAAAAATTATTCCTGATCAAATCCCTATGTCTCAATATGCCCTGAAATGGATACTGATGCATGATGCAGTCAGTTGCGTAATACCCGGGGCAAAAAATGAAGAACAGGCTACCGGTAACTCTTTGGCGCAGGACTTACCTGCTCTGGATGGGGCGCAAATGCAGGCAATCAAAAAACTGTATGAAAGCAAGGTAAAGCCATTGGTTCATTATAAGTGGTAAAGAAACAAAAAAGGGCCTGCCATATTGGCCTGGCCCTTATAATGTTTATTGTCATGAAGTAAATGAACTAGTAACGCAATCTGTCCAGAAGGTCATTCAATAGTCCTGTAGAAAGGCTATCCTGCTGTCCTTCCCAGAAATCCAGGTATTCTTTTTGCAGTGTGTAAACACAACTGTAACCGCAATAAGTCCAACCTCTATCCGGTACCAGAACCTGATCTCCCAGTCGACCATGACGTACAGGAGCTTTGATACGCTTATGTGCATTGTACTGACTTTCAGCGTAGACATATCGGTATGCGTCAGGGTGTTTATATTTATGTTTCCCTTTTGCAACAGCCGGTAGAGTACTGGCAAGTATCAGGCCTATTACAGCTGCCAATCTGAATAATTTTTGCATTTGATCTCCGATTATTTATATGAATTGCCTTGTTTTTTGCTAACTTAATCCGGCAATACTGATTGCGATAGACGTAAAGGCTAACTTTGACACTAATGAGATAAATCTGACAGGTTTGAAATACAAGAAGATAAGCTATGGAATGGACAGAACAGGTTTTCAGGTATTGTGAACGGGGCACTAATCCGGAGTTTTGGGGGGAGCCTTTAAATGCGTTGTCAAATCTGGCTTTTATCGCAGGAGCACTAGCAGCCTTGCTTATTGCAAGGAAACAGCCATCTGGTGCTATAGACCGTTATCACTACATACTAATCGGACTGGTTCTGTTGATTGGTATCGGGAGTGGTCTTTTTCATACTTTTGCTACACGCTGGAGCGGTGTTGCTGATGCGCTGCCTATTGCAGTTTTTATATTTGTTTATCTCGGATTTGCGCTTGGACGGTTGCTCGGGTTTGGACTTAAGGGTGTATTTACCGGGATAGGTATATTTATTCTTTTAAACAGTTTGCCTGGTCTTATCCGTTGTGAAGGTGGTCCATGTCTGAATGGAACAACAGGCTATTTTCCTGCTCTGTTTGCAATGCTGTTTCTTGGAGGAATTGCCAGATATCTCGGAAAACCATCTTCGACAAGTCTGTTAGTTGCGGGATGTGTTTTTGCTGTATCAGCGGCCTTCAGAACATTTGATTTTACATTATGCGAGTATACCGAGGTTGCCGGACAGGAGTTGGGTACGCATTTTATATGGCATCTGCTTAATGCATTAACTTTATTCCTGTTGCTCAGAACTGCAGTTCTTTATGGGCATTCTAAAAAGAATCAGCCAGTGACCAGGCGTGAATTGGAGTAAATGCCTCGATCTCTACTCAGGATTATTTCTTATTGATAAGGAATAAGCAGTTACAGGAACTGCTCCCTGATGGACTGCATTGCAACATAGGTTGAGGTGCTGGATACGTGAGGCAGTTTTGAAATTTCTTCTCCAAGAACCGTTCTATAGGCCCGAATATCTGAGGTGCGGACCTTTAGCAGGTAATCAAAGGGCCCGGCTATCATATGGCACTGTTCTACTTCCTGGATGCCCTGTACAGCATCATTAAACGCTTTTAGGGCTTTTTCAGTGGTATCGGAGAGTTTGACTTCAGTGAATGCAATATGTTCACGCCCAAGTTTCTGCATATTGAGGACTGCCTGAAAGCCTAAAATATATCCGTCTTTCTGTAAGCGCCTTAACCGGACCTGACACGGGCTTTTGGAAAGACCAATTTGTTTTGCTAATTCAGTCACAGGGAGCCGGCCTTCTTTTGTCAGGATCCTAAGTATTTGAGTATCATATCGGTCTAATTGGCTTTCTTCATTCATTTTAACCATCCTTTTTCCTGAAAAATTACATAATAAAAATTAATATATCTACTAATAATAAAACTACAGGAAATATAACTTTTTAATCAATGATAGTATTTTTATCAGTTAATTGCTTGAAATGATTAGAAAGTTTTCTCTTATGAAGATGCTTCAGTCTATCCGTCTGAGTATACGGAGCACACTTGAAAAGGACGAAAAAACAGTCCTGAAGGAGCTTGAGGCGCATAATCCTGTACCGGCGGATATTCGGAAAAGAATATCGAGCAGAGCTGCTCAACTTGTATGTGACATTCGGGATGATGATAAACCCGGGCTTATGGAAGAGTTCTTGTCCGAATATGGTCTATCAACCAATGAAGGTATTGCATTGATGTGTCTGGCAGAGGCTCTTCTCAGGGTTCCGGATGCTACAACGATCTCTGATCTAATTGAAGATAAAATTGCCCCATCATCCTGGAATGCCCATCTGGGAAAGTCGAGCTCCTCTCTGGTAAATGCATCCTCCTGGGCACTGATGCTTACAGGTAAAGTATTGGATAATGAGCGTTCAGCCGGAATGGCTGGAATTTTACATGGCATAGTCAAAAAGCTTGGGGAGCCGGTAATCCGTACCGCAGTCAGGCATGTTATTAAAGAGATGGGCAAGCAGTTTGTACTTGGTGAAAGTATAGAAAGTGCAATATCGCGGGCTCATTGCAAGGAACAAAAGGGCTATACCTACTCTTATGATATGCTGGGGGAAGCAGCTCTTACCTCTCAGGATGCTGATGACTTTTTCGATGCTTATATGCAGGCAATCAGCAAAATAGATCTCTCAGCAACATCGTCTGACATACATACCCGACCGGGGATTTCTATCAAGCTTTCAGCCCTTTACCCCAGATATGAAGTCGGCAAAAAAGATACTGCTATTGATGAGCTGGTGAAAAGGGCTCTTGAGCTCGCTCTGTGTGCAAAAGATGCAAATATTGGCTTGAATATTGATGCAGAGGAGTCAGATAGACTGGATCTGTCTCTGGATATTATTGAAAGGCTGATCAGGGACAAGGCTCTTGCTGGCTGGGACGGACTTGGCATTGTTGTTCAGGCTTATGGAAAAAGGGCCAGTCTGGTTATTGACTGGTTGTATGAACTGGCAAAAGTTCATGATCGGAAAATTATGGTGCGCCTGGTTAAAGGGGCATACTGGGATACTGAAATCAAGAAAGCTCAGGTTGAAGGGCTTGACTATTTTCCTGTATTTATCAGTAAGATTGCAACGGACAGGTCATATATAGTCTGTGCGCAAAAGCTGTTCTCTATGAGCAAGCGCATTTACCCTCAGTTTGCAACACATAATGCACATACTGCAGCAGCGATCCTTGAGCTTGCTGGTTCGGAAAAAGATTTTGAATTCCAGCGCCTGCATGGCATGGGAGATATTCTTCATAAAATAGTAAGGGAGCGTATTGGGCAACGTTGCAGGATTTATGCACCTGTTGGTGAGCACCGTGATCTTCTTGCATATCTGGTAAGGCGCCTGCTGGAAAATGGTGTAAACTCTTCATTTGTGAACCAAATTGTAGATCCGAATGTGTCTGTCGAGGAGGTTATACAGGATCCTTTTTGCATGGAGCCTGTTGTTGACCATTCCGGTGTGACGCATCCCACCAGATTGTTTCATCCGGAGCGAAAAAACTCAACAGGATGGGACCTGAATAACGATATTACACTTGAGCGGATTGATTGAGCAAGATGTCAGTACAGAAATGCGAGATGGAAAGTATATCCTCTAGTTGGGGGAGAGACTAAAACAGGAGATGCCTATTTATCGGTCAACCCTGCCAACAATAATCAGTTTGTAGCTGAAATATGTGATACGACACCAGAAGAGCTTGATCTTGCGTTAAATGTTGCGCAGGACTGGTCAGGTACATTGCCAGAGAAACGTGCTGCAATTCTTCAGAAGGCGGCAGATTTATTCGAAGAAAATGCGGGTTTATTATTTGCTACTCTAGCCAGAGAAGCAGGTAAAACTTTAAAGGATGCGGTCGCAGAAATTCGTGAAGCAGTCGATTTTCTTCGTTATTATGCAATAGAGCTGGAGAAACTTGATAATGCCAAAGAATGCGGTATCTTTGCCTGCATTTCACCATGGAACTTTCCTATTGCAATTTTTACAGGGCAGGTTGCAGCAGCCCTTGTTGCTGGAAATGGTGTTATAGCCAAGCCTGCAGAGCAAAGCCCGGTTAATGCTTTTCTGGCAGTCCAGCTTTTACATAAGGCTGGCGTACCTCGGGAGGTATTACAATTGCTACCGGGAAGCGGAGCTGTGGTCGGAGCACGGCTTATACGTGATAAACGTATTAAGGGAGTGTGTTTTACGGGGTCGACAGATACTGCACAAGCAATAAATCAATCAATGGCTGAACATCTGGATCCTTCGGCACCTCTTATTGCTGAAACAGGTGGATTGAATGCAATGATTGTTGATTCAACTGCACTGCCTGAGCAAGCTGTACGGGATGTGATTTCATCGGCATTTCAATCAGCAGGGCAACGTTGTTCAGCATTACGTGTTTTATATATTCAGGAAGATGTTGCAGCCGCATTTCTTGCCAAGTTGTATGGAGCTATGGATGAACTGACTATTGGTGATCCGTGGGAGCTGTCTACAGATATCGGACCTGTTATCGATAATATTGCATGTGAGAATATTCGTAAACATATCGCTGTGGCATGGGATGAAGGACGAATTCTGAAGCAACTCAGTGTCCCAGGGAATGGTAATTTTATTGGGCCAACTGTTATCAGAGTGCAAGGTATTGCTGACCTTAAACGGGAAATTTTTGGGCCTGTACTTCATATAGCTACATTTGCCCCCCGCGATATTGAAAATATTATTCAGGATATTAACAACAGTGGATATGGTCTCACATTTGGCTTGCATACCAGAATTGACGACCGGGTTGAAAAATTTACCTCTTCCCTGAAGATCGGCAATATTTATGTAAACCGCAATCAGATTGGAGCTATTGTTGGATCACAACCTTTCGGTGGTGAGGGGCTTTCCGGAACAGGTCCAAAAGCTGGTGGGCCAAAATATCTCAAACGTTTTGTCAGAGAAGACAATACTGAAGCTGTCAACTTTATAGATAATCAGAAAATATCGGAAGCTCTTATTCAGAAATATCTGGATAGTATAGCTGTAACCAATATGGATTGTCTTGGCACGCTGGATCTGCCTGGACCTACGGGAGAGTCTAACCGTCTGTTTTTCTATCCAAGAGGTACAATACTCTGCCTTGGCCCTTCTGTTAAAGATGTAAATAAACAGCAGGAGGTTGTTCATTCAATGGGTTGTCGGTCTATCGGGGTAACAACAGGAGCATTTGGAGAGCATATGTTTGATGGTTTTCTAGAGAGAAGTTCATTGACAAATCTCGAAAGTTTTTCCGGGGTTGTTGCATGGAGTACTTCTGAAGACTTGCGTGCTATCAGGGTGGCATTGTCAAAAAGATCCGGGCCTATAATTCCTCTTATTACTGAACGAAATTTTGAACATCGCTGCATACTTGAACGTCATGTATGTGTTGATACAACCGCATCCGGAGGTAACGTTTCGTTACTTTCATCGACTAAGTAGTCTTTTCAATATAAAAAATTAGAAATGTGTCAAGTATATTTTGAAACACGAGGAAGATTGTATTTGTTGCTATTGGCCTAACTATAGCAATAACAGGTTTTGCAGTTAAGGGAGTTGCTGCAGCAGATCTGAAAATGGCCAGCCCCTGGAGTGGAGGGCCATGACTCGAGCGGGATGCAAAAGGTTTCGCAAAGCGCGCTAGGGAATTAACTGACAACCTTGTTAATATCACAGTATTTCTAGGTGGAACACTATATAGCCCTCTGAAAGTTACTAAAGCAGTCAGGAAATGTGTTGTACTGGCCGGGCATAATTATATGCCTTATGACAGGGGTATTGATAAAACGACTGTTCTATTTGGTGTTACCTCTTTCCCTTGTGCTGTACTGGGAACCGAGATTTTTTTTCATTCAAAGAAGAAAGTTGTGACACTGGACGAATTTAAGGGGTGAAGATCCGTACTTTCGGAGCCTGGGCGGAGGTTTATGGTTCACTGGAAATAGGCGCGATTGATGCTACCGAGTGCGGTAGCTCGGAGAGAGTTCTAGGGGCTGTTAATTGCTGACCTGCTACCCTTATTCAATGTTGTAACAAGGCTGGCAGTATGGCAGTGCAAGGAGACATGATCGTGCGTGCGTAGTTCATGAAAATACGTACGTATTTGCGCAAGGTACTACGTAGTTTATATTATTACTTATGCATCATGTGGGTGGAGCAGGCCACATATATAAGCAAAATAGAAAAACACAAAAATAACATATACTAACCGAAATATGCAGGTTTCAGGTGATATTATAATTAAAAATATCCATTGCAACAATAATTGATGAGAACTTTTTGATTCTAATTTATCCATTTTTCCCGGATTTTGGCGGGGTTGATATTCGTTGGTTGGTTTTTTTTAATATATGAAAAAAAAACGCCTAAAAAGAACATAATCAAATAAAAAAATATAAGCTGTTAATCGGGGTAACCTCTTGATTAACAGAGCTAATTAAATTTGTGTGTAAAGCTGCTTTTTTAATGTGAGAACCGCAGAAAAGCTGGCTTTTTTGAAAAAAAATAATACGGGATAATTGTAATGACAGGCATATCTAATATATCACCCGATGCAAGACTAAGTATTACTGACATGGTATTTGATGGTTCGTTGCCTTCGGTTGTTATTCAGGGGCATAAAGCATCTTATGAGCTTTCTTCCGGTACAGTTGAAATGCTGGTAACACCGGATAGTATCAAAAATGGCTATCAAACATTGTTCTCAAAAGATTCTTCAGGTTTCGATAATGGTGGCCATCTTATGTTTACTATGGATGGGAGCGCTCTTACTATACGCCTGCAGGGCACTGAAGATCAGGTTACTTTGAATGCGCAAAATGTTTTTACAGCAGGAGGGCAGACCCATATTGCCCTTACTTTTGGTGAGGACGGCCTTCACGTTTATGCAAACGGTATTGAGGTTGCTTCAGATGGAACATGGACGCAAGGAATTGAAAATAATAAAGAGCCCATCGTTCTTGGTGGGAACCAGTATCAAAGTGGAGACCTGGTAGCAGATAATATTCAGCACGTTTTTGATGGCACGATACACAGAGCAACCCTTATTGAAGGACAGCTTACATCTGCACAAATTGAGAGTATTGCAGATGGTATGGCAGAGGGTGGACCAGTAGATCAGGGAAATGATATTCCCGTTGTTATAGAGAACCCTGTTGATACACCGGTTATCAACGATGGAGATGTAGCAGTTACTTCCATTCGTGGCAGTTTTGAGAATGGCAGCACGATTGTAATTGAGGGTGTTAACTTCGGTGATCTGGGGCCAAATGTTATTGTCTATGACAGCTTCGACAGCAATGTTGATAAAGAAGGCAATTCAGGTTCCTGGGTTACAGCTACCAAAGAACATTCAACCATTGACGGATACAGCGGAACAGGTGCTGTTGTCGCAAATGAAGATACGAGCCTGGTTGCAGGAGTAAAGGATGCTGATGGTGCATTGGGTCTTGAACAGTTTACTGAAGTCTTTATGGGGGTTGCTATCAAGGATACTAATGGGCGTCTTCCATCGGCGGAAGCACCTGGTGAGTATCCGACAGTGTCTTCATCAAAAGATATGTGGTTAATGATGGGGCACCGGGGAGACAATGCCAGATATTCAGCAGAACGGGGAACACCAAACGGCCATGATGTTTACCTTCCTGCGCACGCTGGTAACGGAAATTTTATAATTGCCGGCAATAACACCAAATCCAGCTGGTGGCTGGGGCAGGACTGGGATTATGATGGCTGGAACCATCAGACTTTCTATGCGAAGCTTGATGAAAATGACCCATATGGAAATGTAGAGCAGGCCTATTTTCAGGCAGTCAATGAAAACGGGGTCAATACTTCCAATTACAGCGGTACATTGATGACAGCACTTGATGATGTGCCAGCTACATGGGACCGATTGAAATTTGGTGCATGGTATCGTGAGGATAATGGCCAGAGACTTATGGATGATGCCTATGTTGCAACTGGCGAGGGCGCTCAGGCACGTATAGTTGTTACAAATAATGCCGTCTATGAGAAATCAACCTCGATTGCCTATCTGGTGCCAACAGAGTGGAGCGATGGTAGCGTTACAGCCACTTTCTATGGAGCTCCGATGGACCTGAATGAGGCCTATATCCATGTATTTGATGCCGAAGGAAACAGGTCTGAGACTGGTGTTAAAGTCTCCGCAACAGAACCGGTAACGCCGGATGCACCAGTTGATATACTGGATAATGTGCAGGATATAGCTGACGATGACGTTGATGATCAGGAGCGTAATACCCCTACTGAGGAAGGTAATAAGGTTCTGAATCTGGATCCGTCTGTTTTTGATGGTACACTGAAATCTGCCATTATTCTTGATCATGACAGTGCATTTGAGCTATCAGCTGGGACGCTTGAGATGGAGATCACTCCGGACCGGATTGCATCTGGTTACCAGACATTATTTTCCAAGGATTCCGGCGGTTATGATGATGGTGGGCATTTGATGGTCTCCATGGATGGCAGCTCGCTTCTTATTCGCCTGCAGGGGCAGGACAATGAAGCAAGGGTCACCGTTCCTGAGGTCTTTGAGGCTGGAGAGTCGGTTAACCTTGTCATTACATTCGGAGAGAGTGGTTTGCATGTTTATGCTGATGGTGAGGAAATAGCCTCTGAGCCATCATGGATACAAGGTATTGAGAATAATCAGGAACCTATTGTTATTGGAGCAAACCAGTATAAGAGTGGCGACCTTGTTGCAGACAATCTAATGCATTTCTTTGATGGCAAAATTGCTAATATTTCACTTTCTGAAGGGCAAAAGAGCGCCGGCCAGATTGCCGGGCATAAAGAGGTAAGTGTACAGAACCTTCTCGCTGCTACAGACAATTTTGCATATGATATTAATGATGTTGTTATGGAAATTGCTGATGATACAGGGGGCGTAATAGAATCTTCTATTCAGCTTCTTCATAATAGTTCAGATGTTTCAATGACCTATTATCAGCAGGAAACTATAGAGGTCAGTTCGATGGATGATATGGCGCAGGGTACACTATTGAATGATGATATCTTTACTGGGTAGGGATATAAAAAATAAGACTATCAGAGCCATGAAAAATATCATGGCTCTGATGACCCGTACTGTTTTATTATTCTCAGGTTCCTATGGATTTACGAGGAAGGCCGGAGACACTTTTGAGAGCAATTCTAAAAGTTTGTTTTGCTTCTTTAAATAAGCCAGCTTTCATGGCAATTACACTTTTTAATAACAGTTCTTTTGTTGATAATCTGGTTTTATTGTTTTCCTCAAAGAACCTGAAAAATAATTCACTTTGAGCAGAGTTTCCGAGCCTGTGATATACATTAGCCAGCAGATAACATGTGCGGGGAATATCTGGTGCTACATGGTATGAGAGGTGTAACAAAGGCAGTGCAGCAGATGGGCGGCCGCAACTGATCTGCATAACTGCCAAACTATTCAAAAGCTGTATCTGTTTTGGTGATAGCTTCGCCATTCTTAGTCACCAGATGCTGTGGTTTGTTTGAGGTATAAATACTCTCTTAATCTTACATGATCTTCCAACGCCCTGAGGCCCTGTTTTACTTCAAGGGATGAATCATGTTTTGCAAGGGTTTCCACGTCAGAATAAAGTTGGCTGATCTCAAATGTTGTCTGGTCTTTCATGACAGATTTAAGAGCTGTGATATCCTCGCTATCCATTTCCAGAACAGAAACATGCTCGACCTTTTTCTGAGGAATATTTTGAGCAATGACTTTCTTACTTGTTGCCGGAGAGGATTTAGAGCCTGATGATTTATCTTTTCTTTTTTGTCTTACCGCTTCAACAGTCTGTGGCAGGGCAACTTCGTCGTGTTTTATTATAGCAGGAATTGTTTGTTTTTGATTGATTTTTTGTGACATTACTTCGCTTCCCGGTTATTTAAACTGGACTAAAATCTTCTGATTGGCTTTCGAAACAAGTATTCCTCTGTCATTTATAGATTCTATTTTCCAATCTTTATCAATTGTTTCACCAACAAATGCCCTGCGGTTATTCCCAAGAAGTGCATATTTTTGATCACCCAAATTTACTAATTTTATTTCCGGTAGATTGTTTTGATCGGATAATTCGATAACCTGATTAAATAGTGGAGGGGGGCTTTCCTGAGTGTCATACCATTGTAAAATCTTCCTCCATTTATGACTATGTGTCTGCTGGAGTTCTCCTGTGACTTTCAAGGTATTGTTTGTATCCGCTTTAATGCTGATATATGGGGTGAGACCGACTTCACGTACTTTATTGCGGAGGTCTAAAAGAAAAGTCTTCTTATCACTGTCTTGTTTTTCAGGTTTTGTTGCTATCGCAGTATTCGAGGTTACTTCATCGGTATCAGAGGAAAAAAGAATAATAGCTAACCCGATGAAGATTAGAGCAATTGCGGAGAGAAGTGCAAGCATATTTTTTGATAACGATAATGAAGAGAGTGTTTCACCATCTAATTCAGGCAGCTTCGTGTCGTTTTCTGCTTTATTATTGTTGTAAACGTAGCCTCTGGCATCCATAATTTTCAGGCTTGTATTTGACAGGGTAATATCAATATCACTCTGCCTGGTAATCGTATTATTTATCTGGAGAGTTGTACCGGATACCTGTACATTTTCCTGAAGTGCATGAACTGTTATGCTTACTCCAAGAAGACTTCGCGTTATATTTATGGCTATATGCTCATCAAATATATCATCGTCCAGAAGGATAACATCTGCTTGTGAACCAGAACCAATTGTAAAACCCGTCAACTCAATAAAACGCTCAGATCCTGCCATTAATCCTGTTTCAAACTTCAGGATCAAACCTTCGCGGGTCTCTGTTAGGTAAGGTATCTCAGGTATCCTGGAGTTTTCCTGGGTAGTGTTGCTCAAAGTCCGGACTTTCTGCAAAATACATTGAATATAATTCGGTTCTGTTATTTATATCAATGACCGGAATTGAAAACATCAGTGGTGAGTACGTACGTACATAAGAGAGGCATGAATGTTATATTTTTCCTATGTCTAGAGAGCTACACCGCTTTTAATCATTGCTGTTGCAAGCATAGCATAATGTCTGGGAGGAATAGTAGAACCTACAGGCGTAGAGGATATTTTTTTTGCTAAAGTATCATCCTTATGTACGGGCACTCCATCCTTACCCGCCTGCTCAAGTATTGTTCTTAGTTTTTCTCCTTTGGCAGAGGCCATAACAGATGGCCCCCGAGTTCCTTCAGGGTTATAATATATAGCAATTGCACTTGCTTTACCCAATATAACAATAGAGGCCAACCGCTTCTGGCCAGGTTGCACAGGTTCATCTGAATTAAGTTCGTTCTGTAGCTGGTGTCTGGCAGATCTAATTTCCGGTGAACCAAACATATCCTTGTTTTCACGTTTTTTCTCTGAATCTCCCATCTTCTGCTCTTTAAGAAATAGGGCTTTTTGTATAGGCATATCCATTAAAGCCACAATTATAAAAATAAGACAGGCAAGACTTAAAAACATAAATGTTAGTGAGGAGCTAATGTGTAAAAAGCAGTTCAAACCACATAAGGGGCTGTTAATAATGTTTGGCAAACTGATCCACAGAATTGCTACCGCTCCGGATGCCAATAAAATAAGCCTGACAAGGGTTTGGCCGGTACCAATCAGAGCCTTTTTGCCAAATATATTTTTAAAGCCCTCTGCAGGATTAAGTTTGTTCAATTGAGGTTTTATTGGTTCAAAGGAGATTGGTAATCCCTTATTATAGATCAGATTTGATAAAATTACTGAAAATACAATTATCCCAAATACAGGAAGTATCAGTAATGCCAGTTCATTTATGATAGTTTGATAGATAAGCGGGAATCCATCCTCCCATTTGTTATTGGCTGCGTGGATGGCTGTATCAATCAAAATATTGATATGCTTTAGATAGTAGTTCCATGTCTGAGATATGAGCAGTATTCCCGCGACTCCTGCAACTGAGGAATGAAGGTCCTGACTTTTGGCAATGCGGCCTTTTTCTCTCTCTTTGCGAAGTTTGGTATCCGAGGCGGTGTGTTTTTTTTCTTCTGATGAACCTCCACTCATTTCATAATTCCCTGCAATTGATCAAGAAAGTTGAAGTTATTAAAATAATTGCTTTGTAGAATATTGACGTACACTATAGCCAGGACAGGTAGTAACAGTATTGTTGTCAGGTTTTTCAGGGAAGAAGAAATATCCTGAGAATTGAAGCCTTTTATTATTTTACCACACATCAGGGTAATAAAATCTATTATCAGCAATATCAGGAGCAGAGGAGCTGAAATGAGAAAAGCCTGAACAATAATATAAGTGAACAGGTCCAGAATAATCACAGGGAAATTACTTTGCAGTTGTGGGAGGCTGTCTGTAATAGGCCATAATATATAGCTTTTGTAAAATTCACCTATCATATATGAAAAGCCACCAGCTGCAGCAAAGAACAATAATGCAACAACGACCTGATAACGTGCCAGTGTTGAAATCTCACCTCCAGTCGGATCAGTTGCCCCGCTGTTGCTCTCCCCTCGATAGGAATCTACGATAGAACCACTGATCTGAACGATCCAGAAGGGGATAGATACGAGTGTACCAAATGCGAAGCCAATAAGTAATTCCTTTATCAGTAACAAGAAAAAATTGAGATAATGGGTTTGTGACAAATGCTCAATTAATCCAGTATATTGATGTGCTATTAATGGAATGGCGATAGAAAATGCAATAGCTGTCCGGATTAGGGTAGCAGAACCTCCAACGGCCCAGGCAATACCTATAAAGCCAAAAAGAAGCCCCAAAGGCCTCATGAATGTCAGGGTCAGGACATTCATAAAGGTGACAAGATTCTTGCTTAGCAGAGCTGTGAGTTCCGGGCTGGTTTCCATGTTGATTTTATCTGACCCAGTTAGGAAATTCTTCAAACAGATGCTGACTTGACTGAAAGAATGGGGCTGCCAGAGCTGCGCCAAATGATATCATTATAAAAGCAATTACTGTGATCTTAACAGTTTGGGGAAGGGATTGATCCTGTATCTGTGTTACCGCCTGTATAATGGAAATCAGTAAGCCAAGAAGTGTTGCCACCAACAGAGGAGGACCTGCAAATACTGCAACATTAAAGAGGATTGTATATAGCTGACTTATCAGTAATTCATTTTCCATCTTACCCTCCATAAGTCAGGACAAGCCCCTGAACGAGTTTAGTCCAACCGCCGATCATAATAAATAATAACAGTTTAAAGGGAACACCAATCAGACTGGGTGGAACCATCATCATACCCATTGCCATTAGTATGGCCGTTAGAATAATATCAACAGCGACGAATGGCAGGTAGAGAAGGAAACCTATTTCAAAGGCCCTTGTCAGCTCAGTTATCATAAAAGAAGGAATGAGTATGATCAGGTCATTTTTATCAGCTTTTAAAGAAGAACCCTTCCAAACCTCTTTTGTGACTGATTGAAAATATTCCTTGTGACCTTCGTCTGTATTTTTTTTAAGAAAAGTTTTAATTGGTTCACTACCCTCAGTCAGTAATTCCACCCATGCATTCAGCGTCTTAGGGGGAGCTGTTTTTGTTATTGCGATATCATATACTTCAGTAAAAACGGGTAGTGAGATATATATTGCCAGTACCAACGCAAAGGTATGCAGGATTGTATTCCCCGGAGCCTGTTGCATTCCAAGAGCGTTACGAATTACAAAAAATACGATCGAGAGTTTTGTAAAGGCTGTCGTGGTCAGTACGGTTATTACAACAAGACCAGAAAGAAAGCCGATAATAACCAGGGATAAGTTATCAGCCATTTGTGAAGACCTGTTCAATTTTGACTGCTATAGAGCCATCAACTTTTACTAATGTTCCATAGCCAATTTCCTTGCCGTTAATCACGATTTGAACATCATCTGTATGGTCATCAGGAAATGTAATTACGCTACCTTCTTTTATTTCCCTTAGCTGTTCTATTGAAATTGTTTTTTTCCCAACTTCAAATGACACTGTAAGGGGGATATGGTCCAGTGAAGCATTATTGTTATTTTCAGTCATTGTGTTTTCTCCAGACAAATAGCAGGTATTATGATTGCTGCCTTCGCTTAACAAAGGTTGTTTGATTACCAGTGAACCTCCATCAGGTGTAATGTTTGCAAGCCAAAAGGGGTGGTTTCCAATAGCAATTTCACGCGTTTTTTCCTGTTGTTTACCTGGCCCCAGAATAATCATATCACCTGCGTTCAGGCCCCTTATGGTTTCAAGGTCCATTGTGATAGATTTGCAGTTTAAACGGAGCTTGAGAGGGATTAGTGGCTCCAAATTATTATTAGTCTGGCTCTCTGATAATGTGAGGCTATCCAGAACAGTTTTCCAGGTTGCATAATCTAATTCAGGAACTGTGATTTGAAATGGCGCTATGTTACCTGACTTTGGAATTTCTATTTCACCTGATAGCTGTATTATGTTTTCAGCGGGTATTTGCAGCTTGCCATATTCAAGAGAAAATGAATTGTCGTACTTTTCTTCAAGTTCAGAAAAGAATGGAGAGAAAATCAGTTCAAGCAGAAGTGAGATATCGAGATCATTAGAGCTATCAAAGTCGATTTCTTCATCAAAAGAGTTCAGTATTTCGCGAACAAAGCTTTCACTAATGGATATCCATAGTTTTGCTTTTCCCAGCGAAAGACAGAGGCAATTTTTTTCATCTTCTGGGTTGAAATTCTGCCTATGGTAGTTTGCAGAAATTCTGATTTTCAGATTGTGTGCAGAAAACTGTAACGTTTTTTTACTTGCATACCAGTATCTGCTTATTTTTGCCTGGAGAGCAGATATATCAGCAATGTCATAAAGCAAACAGGTTTCTTCAGTAGTGTGTGTATTATTTTTATTGAGCATAATTATACTATTTTTTATTATTCAGTCGACTGTCGACGCTGTCAGCTTCCTGATTACTAGCTTCAACCACAGCAAGAGCCTGGCTCAGACGTTGGTATAGAATTTCAATTTTCTGTTGCTTTTTTTCGGCTTCGCGAAATGCCTGTTTATCTTTATGCAAGATGGACGAGGTTCGTTGAATATCTGTTTCAATGTTTTCTATTGATTGCCGTGCATCATCAATATCCTGATAAGCCTGAGATACTTTCGCTCTTAAGCCGCTTAGGCGTGATGAATAATTTTGTGTGTTTTTATCCTCTTTTCCCTTAAAATGGTTGTCGATGATATTTCGCGCTTCATTTTTTTTAGCGGAATGATTACAGGTTGCCTCTTCTTTGTGCTGTTCTTTTTGTTTTAGCAGGTTTTGTGTTTTCTTCATTTTTGCAAATGCAATATTCTTTCTTAGAGTTGCCAACTTTTCCAGCTGGCCTATCTGCTCATGTTTCATGTCAACAGTTTTTCCATTTTTGAAATTGTTTCTTCATAAGCCGGATGTTCATCAGTTTGCTGTCTTAGAAAGGTATTGATTTCGGGGTATTTATCGATTGCGGTATCGGCTTCAGTATCAGAACCTCTTTGGTATTCACCCACCTGTACCAGCAACTCTATTTCTTTGTATTTGCTGAGTAACTCACGAATTCTGTTTGCATTGTTTTTTTGTTCTTTTGTTACCACTTCATCCATAATACGGCTCTTGCTTGCCAGTACATCAATAGCAGGGTAATGGCCGGACTGCGCGGTTTTATAGCTTAGGATTATATGACCATCCGTCAGGCTTCTGAGTTCCTCGGCGACGGGGTCACCTAGGGTATCTGCATCGAGCAGGACTGTATATATAGCGGTAATACTTCCCTTTTCTGTGAGCCCTGAGCGCTCAATCAACAAAGGCATTTCAGAAAGAACAGATGCTGGAAAACCTTTCCGAGCAGGGGCTTCTCCTGCGGCAAGACCTACTTCGCGAAGGGCCCTTGCATATCTGGTTACGCTGTCCATCAGTAGAAGTACTGACTTTCCCTGATCTCTGAAATATTCGGCGATTGTTGTTGCTGTATAGGCACCAATTACACGTTCCATGGAAGGGCGGTCAGAGGTAGAGACTACAGTTACACAGTTTTTGCGCAATTCTGGAGGGAGCTGGCGGTCCAGAAATTCCCGGACTTCCCTGCCTCGTTCACCGATCAGTGCCAATACACAGACATCTGCTTTTGCGTGTTGTGCAATCATGCTGAGAAGTACAGATTTACCTGCGCCGGGTTCTCCAAAAATTCCAATGCGCTGACCTTCACCCATTGTAATCAGACTATCTATAGCCCGGATGCCAGTTGAAAATACCGTGTCGATCAGAGGGCGTTCAACCGGGTTAGGGGATTCCGCTCTGGCAGAACGGTGCTCATATTCATTTGGGTTTAATGGTTCTCCATACAACGCCTGTCCATAAGCATTGAGGATTTTACCCTTGAGGTTTTCTCCAACAGGTATCTGTAGTGGTTGTCCTGTGGCTATTACACGGGTTTTAGCAGAAAAACCCTGAGCAGGTCCATATGGGCTGAGTAGTGCGTCTTTCTCATGTACGGCAACAATTTCTGCGGGGATTATGTGTCCGCTATCAGGGTCGACAAGGTTACATATGTCACCAATTCTCGCATTCTCCAGTGTGATTCTAACAACAGGGCCGCGACTTTCCTTCAGTATCCCAAAATGTTGTTTTGCACGGATCAGAGGTATCTGCGGGATAAGGTTCTCCAGGCGTAACTGGAGTGTGGGTTCTACCTGAAGATTAGGAACTGTGGTCATTAGGGATTACCCTTGTTTCGCATTATTTTTAATGATTGGGTAATCTGGTCTATCTGGGTTGGAATGCTGATATTCAAAAGACCACCTGAGCTTACGAGATAGTACTCTCCAGCTTTCAGTTCTGTATCAATTTCTATTTTTTGTATTGGTCCGGGGTGATCAGGCACCAATGCCGGTAGTTGTGAAATGGCTTTTCTAGCATGACTAAATTCTTCTGCACTAACCAGAAGGGTCAGGCCTAGCTGTTCTTTCAGATGTAGCAGACCCTGTTTGATAACCTGTTCTATTCGCTCAATATCATTGGTCTCTCCGATTATGATTTCCAGAGATTTTTTAACCAGGGTGATCAGATGAAGATCAAGCTGGTTCAGTTGTTTTTGCAAATTTTCAGTGGTACGTATAACTTCTTCTGCCAGCTCAGTATTAATTCGTTTACGTTCTTCTTTTTCAATATTTTGACACAGTTGCCGGGTTTCTTCTTTCGCTTTTTCTTCAATTTCTTCGGCAGAGTTTCTGGCAGATGTGAGTATTTGCTGAGCCTTCTGTATCGCATTTTTTTCGATGCTGTCAGCTCTCAGTTTAGCTTTTTCAATTATATCAACAGATTGCATGAATGCAGGAACATCAACTGCTTTTATAACTATTGCTTTATCAATGGTACTCATATCAACCCTGTTGTGACAGTATATATTCTACAATTTTGCAGCGATCTTCATTGAGGTCTCCTGATACTTCCAGATTTTCACCGGGAGGAGGGAGAAGGACTATGAGTTGACAAGCAATATCTTCAGGAAATTTTCTTAGCCAGTTGTAAAAACATAGCAGACCATCTGCTTCGATAAGATGGGGGAGTGCTTCAATGGATGGATATTCTTTGCTGTCTGGTATAATTCCGTATAGAGAGAGTGCATTTCGTATTGTGCACTCGCCCATTACCTCAATCAGGTGATGGGCATAATCACTGTTCATATAATATCTGACTGATGAGGCGTGCCAAGCCAGCCCTGCTGTATATGTGAGGTTATTATCTGCAGCATTCGCAAATATGCTGGCATAATGAATGTGCTCTGAGCTCACTAGATTTTTGCAGGATAGTTTTGCAACGATCTTTGCTGCTTCATTTACAATTTGATTTTGTATTTTATGCGAGAGGCGTGGGGTATCATTTATCATATCCCTGAGATGTTCTGATCTTATGGATACGCCCCAACTGTTTTTCCATCCAGGATGGAAGCTGGAGAAATCAACCTGAGGCCATTCTGTGTAAGTCTTCAGGCTTTCATTGTCGGGAGTGGCTGTCATTATTGTTTCTCCCTGTACCATAGGTAGAATGTTCTACCAGATATAATCAAGCCTACACCAAGTAGTATGAATGCAATCAGGTTCCAGCTAAAAAAGCTACTAGTGAGAAAAGATGCTGCACGTGTATTTGGAGACTGATTTGTCTTTGCTGAAGTTTTTTGTGCATAGGTTGGCAGGTCTATCGGGCTTGTTGGCGAATTGCCCTTTTTATAGATTTCATCAGCACTGCTCATCACTACTGTTACATTTTCATAAGTGACGCCATTTACACTGTGGGCAACTATCTGCTTTATTTTGGGCTTCATTTCATGCAGAGACTTTGAGCGTCTATGTACGATGATAACTGCAGCTCTTGCTTTTTCGGTTGTTTTTCCAAAACGGCTTTTTTCCGGCAAAGTAATGTGTACGCGTGCGGAGATGACACCGTCTATTTCGGAGATGCTTCTTGATAGCTCCTGGTTTAGGGCATGGACAAATCTTGCCCTTTGTTCAAAAGGTGTTTTTACAATACCTTCGTTTGAGAAAACATCAGCCATAGACTGGAACTTCTGTCGGGGGTAACCCTTTGCGGACAAGATTTTAACTGCTTTGGTAAAAGCCTCTTTTTCAATTTTCAGAGTGAATTTATTCTGCTCATCTTTCTGGCGTTCTGCCTGAATACCATTTTCATCAAGGATAGCGACCATCATATTCACTTCTTTTTCAGACAGCTCTGAATAAAGGTTCTCCTTGCATCCAAACAGAAGTAAAACAATCATAATTGTGGGTAGCAGATAAAGGGGATTCTTACTCATTGTCCTCGAACCAGTTGGTTAATTGCAGCGCCGAAACGGGTAGAAGTTTTGAACACAAGCTGGTTCATGCTAATATGTTCCATCTCTTTTTTTATTTGATTAGCATGTTGTATAATCTGCTCATGTGGAGGCTTCTTTTTGTCTTCTGATGGATCATTCTGAGCTTCTGTTGTATCTTTAGGGCGGAACTGTTCTTTCATCTTATGGAGCTGAGTACTGGTTTCGTTGTTTCGATCCAGGTTGTAATAGGCGGCACTCTCAAGCAGCTTCTGATCCTGTTTAAAGAATGTCTGAAGAAAGTCTCTATGGAAACTTTCTCCAATGTTCTGTTTGCTGCTGTGTTCAGAGACATGATCCAGATATGTACTAGAGGGAATAGATAAATTAGATTCGGTTACTGGTTCGCTCATCTGACTTTGGCCCTATGTAATTAATATTATTTCTGTACGTTTATCATCTGGTATTAAAGAGAAAAGCTATTCACTTATTTCTTCAAGTTGTTCTTTCATCATTGCCTTGGAAGTATTCAAAGTATCATCGTTATAGAAGTGTTTGACATAATTAAATACACCTTCAAATATTATTTTTTCCATGCTTGAATTTTGATTGTTATTATTTGCAACATTAGCTATGGGTTGATTTGGTTGTGACCTGTTATCTACATTATCCAATTGGTTTTCCCTTACTTAGAATTTATTGATATTAATCGATTCCATCCAGCGCATCAGTCAGGCTAAAGGCTGCATCATCCATGTTATCCATGATAGTCACCCATGTGGACATAATATAAAAAGGAGACCACAAGGCTATTTGGGTCATTACCTGATTAAACTCGTCACTGCTTCCTTCGTCCTCTTCTTCTAAACTCTTAAAGTCAGGAATAGGAGGTGGCTCTGAGGTTGTTTCCATGATCTTCAAATCCAATTATATTTTCTGACAACAAAACCATTATAGTTAAAAAGGGGGCTTTTTAATCAGGGATGAATGCGTATCTGTAGGAACCTAAAACAAAAAAAAGTAGGTACTACTTGGATGGCGTAAGGTGTTGGTTTTTAGAGATGTCCAGGGTTGAGTTTAAGTACGTAACCACTACTGATGCAAATAGGTAGGCAGATAAGATAATGTTAAATCATCAACTATTTTATGTTGATGGTGAACACTAAACAGATAAAGGTTTTTTTTATTATGTCAACTACGATTAGTGCAGATGCTACTGCAAGTAAAATGATTGAGACTGCAAAAGAAATGAGTGCATCGATGCAGAAGCTTAGTTTGGCTTCATTGGAAGTAAAAAAATATACTATGAATGCTTCTGCTCAAAAGAGTTCGATACAAGGGTTGCCTAGTCAATAACGTATGGTAGGGGAGGTGAATATTTCTCCTCCCTTATTAGTTCCGCAATGTAATCTTAATATTGGAGAATTTAAATGATTTGTTTTATCGGTGCTGCTCTCGGA
The DNA here is from genome assembly GCA_050633205.1 of Methyloligellaceae bacterium. Lineage (GTDB taxonomy): Bacteria > Pseudomonadota > Alphaproteobacteria > Rhizobiales > CBDHHC01 > CBDHHC01. The sequence goes on from JBOEGA010000026.1 coordinate 70,465, forward strand.
GCGATTGCCAAAGTTGTAAGCGGAGTGGCGGGAGCTGCTGGCGGTGGCGGATTGCTTAAAGGCCTTCTTGGAGGAGGGTTGTTAGGTGGACAGGATATGAAAGATTCTATTAAGCAAGCGAAGAGCCAGACTAAAGAAACAACTAATAATCTGCCAAAAAGCTGATAACAATTACCAGCGTTCATCCAAGCTCTTATCTCAATTCATACTCAGGGTAATTTAAATGCTCAAAAAGTTATTCAGACAGGATCTGCTTCTGGCATGTCTGTTGGTCATTCTTATTGCTTTGATGATCATTCCATTACCCCAGATGTTGATGGATGTATTTATCGGGCTTAATGTTACGCTGGCAGTTCTGCTGCTTATGGTCTCTATTTATCTTAAAAATCCGGCTGATTTTTCTACTTTTCCATCTGTTATATTATATGGAACAGCTTTCAGGTTGGCTATTTCTATTGCAACGACTCGACTGATTCTTACTGAGGCCGATGCCGGGCAGATTATTGATACTTTTGGTAAATTTGTTATAGGTGGAAATCTTGTTGTAGGCCTGGTCATCTTTCTTATTATTACTCTGGTGCAGTTTCTTGTTATTACGAAGGGCGCGGAACGGGTAGCAGAAGTTGCTGCTCGCTTCTGTCTTGATGCTCTTCCTGGAAAGCAAATGAGTATTGATATTCAGGTGCGTTCGGGCGCACTTACTGAAGAAGAGGGGCTGGCAAAAAGAAATAAGCTTGATAAAGGAAATCAGTTCTTCGGTGCTATGGATGGTGCAATGAAATTCGTCAAGGGTGATGCCATGGCCGGATTAATTATTACAGCTATTAACCTGATCGGAGGTATTGCTGTTGGTGTTACTATTCACGGTTTTTCACTTGGGCAATCACTTACCGTATATTCTCTGCTGACAATTGGTGATGGGTTAGTTGCTCAAATTCCGGCTTTGTTTATGTCTGTGTGTGCAGCGACGATTGTTACGCGTGTAACGGACGAGGAAAGCAAAGACCTGGGTTCCGAGATGTTTGCTCAACTTGCAATGTTTCAATCAGCTCTTCGCATAGCGGGTACTGTGGTTCTTGGTTTTGCTATAATTCCCGGTTTTCCCTGGCATGTATTTATGGTTTTATCGGGCATACTGTTTTTATCAGCCCATATGATGCCGAAGACTGAAGACGAAGATGTTGCAGAAACAGCAGAAGAAAAGAGTGGTAGTGCTGTATCAGATACTGCAGTGGATGGCAGTGCTGTGAAGAATGCTTCAGATGTCCAGGAGCCTGTGGTGCAGAATTTAAGAGTAACAGACAGGTATAAGTTGTATCTTGGAAAAGAACTGCAGACAGCCTTAAAGAAAGACAAGGTTTCTGAATATCGTTTGCAACTATATCAAGATTGGCACCGACGTTCAGGTATCAACTTTCCTGTATTTCAAATTGGAGAGGATATAAATATTGATCCGTGGGGAGTTAGAGTGGAATTTGATGGTGTGCCAGCATTCTTTTGCAAAATACCAGAAAATAGTACACTTATAGCCATATCATCAGAATTGCAGCCTTTATTACCTAAAGGAGCAGTAGAGACTGATGCAAACTGGCCTGCTTCAAAAGGGGCTTGGGTTCCTGATGCTGCTTTGGATAATAATGAGGATCTTAGCAGCCTTGCAATTCCACTGGGGCATATTCTGATACAAATACCATTACATTTTGCGGAAAGATTTGCAGGGCAATTATTTACAAGAGTTGAGTATGGATACTTTCTTAGAGAGGTGGAGGCAAAAGACAGTGATCTTGTTAACAATCTGATACAGACATTAGGAATGGCAGAACTGCATAATATTTTAAGGAAGCTCGTTGAGGACGGAGTTCCACTTTCTCCACCAAGACTGGTGCTTGAAACTCTCTATCATGCGGTTACAAAGACAAAAGATATTGATGTTCTTGTCGAGAACCTGAGAACAGCTTTAAGACGGCAGATTTCTCATGCACTGGCAGGTGAGGATGGAATGCTGGCCGTTGTACTTCTTGACCCTGATACCGAAGAGGTCATTAGGGAACATGCGTATAATATNNGTATAATATTGAAGGTCAGGATCAAAATCTTGTTTTGCCACCACATATTTCAGAAAAGATATTATCGCAGTTTTATAGTCTTAACTCATCAAGTATGGATAAAAATAGGAAACTTACGGTAGTAATATCAGGTGATCTCAGGCGTTATCTAAAGAACTACCTTATGACGCATAATCTACACTATCCGGTTATCGCATATCAGGAGATTGCAGCAGAAGTTGAAGCGCATCCAGTTACAATGATACAATTGAATAAAAGCAGTGTTACACCTATAGCTGCTTTGGGAAAGCAGTTATCAGGGGGGACCGGAAACAGTTAGTTTCCGGTATTTTTTAGGTAATCGACCAGTGAATTTGCTGTTTTAACTTTGATTGCATGTTCAGGAAATCCGGATGTAGAGATTGACCGCCCCGTTATGTTTTCAATATCATGCTTTAGTTTACCAGATGAAATATCACTTTGGGTATAAGCGCCTGTGGCAAGTTTATGGACAATCTGGCCAGCAAGAGCAGTACTCTTTTTTGTACTTACAGAAGATGTAGCTGAGGTATTTGCCGCTGTAGAATTCTGTTTCGCTTTATCCAGGCTGCTGGAGAAAGATGTAGTTTCATGAGGGTATGAGGTAGCAGAGATGCCCCGTGTGCCTTTGATCGAGTCTACCATGCGTTTACTCCTGACAGGGTTGAAAAGAAATAGATCTGGCAAAACAAAAATATAATTATTTGCCTTGCCAGATCAAGAGAGCGTTAGAAGAGTTTTTTGCAGAAGTCTTTAACGCCTTTAAAACAGCTTTTTACTGCACCAATGCACCCATGGATAGCGCCCTTACACAGGTTAATACCGGCATGAATTGGGGCAAATGCCATTTGTGCTCCAGCCCGGAATATGTTGCCACAGAAATTAGCACAGTGCCTCATTGCACCGCCACACATGAGGCCACAATGTCTGATAAAACCACCACACATATGGCTGCAATGCCTAACAAAGCCCATAGCTCCAGGATGCCTGACATAACCAGGGTGGCTATGCACGCGGCCTAGGTGACTGTGTACATGGGCAGGTCTGTGTGCAGCAGCAACTCCATGTGGGTTTCCAATAAAATTATCGCCGTTCAGGTCATAATTCATTGCAACTTCAGCATTTGCTACACCTGGATGTACAGTGTGCGCGGCGGGGTTGCGGTAATAGCCACGCAGGGCACTACCCTTATTGCCTACTATGCCATCTCCATTGCGATCAGTCCCTGTTTTATGTTCTATATGCTCATTGATCCGAGCTCTTGTTTGTGGGCTTATAATGCTCATTTGCTCTCCTTCCATATGTTTAAAAAATAGAATTCCCGATCGTTTTACATTTAGAATATTAGCCATGCAGCATGGAAATTATAATCCGGTCCGGTTACGCAACATTATGGGGAGTACTTAGAAATGTGTGTAGCGCATTCGTGAAACTACGTAGCAGGAAGGCATGTGCCAATACACGATATCCGGGCATTGACACGGGAGAGTTTTACAGTTTGTCTTTGGATTTCTTTGCATCAAGACTGGCCTGTTCATATTTTGCAAGCAAGTTCAGGTTGTTCTGAATATAGGGGTTGCCTGGTTGCTTTCTGTTTGCCGCAACCAGTGCTTTCCTTGCTTTATCATAATGGCCACGCAGCATATAATGATAACCAAGGTTATTGAGAATTTCAGGTGTAAATCCCTTAATTTTTACCGCAATCATATAGGCGCGGTTGGCATTATCAAATTTCTTTAACTGGTCGTATGCTGCTGCAATCCCAAGCCATGCTTCAAGGTTTCTGGGGTCTTTTTCAATAGCAAGACGGTAAGCCTGTTCAGCACTGCCATATTTTCCTTCCTTAAAATACTGCTTGGCTGTCTGGATGCGAGCGCTTTGCATTGCTTTCATTTTATCAGCCTGTGCGATGGCTGGTGATTTTAACAGACGAGCTTCTTCCTGATTATGAGCACAGCCTGTCAGCCCTATTAGTATAACAGACAGGCAAGGAAGTTTTGATATAACGGTAGTCATTGTTTGCACTTTAGTGTTTTTGCATTGTTTCATCGAAGTCACTGACCTGTTCTTTTTTTTCAGCAGCTTTTTTCTTACCCTGATAAAAGCTTTTATCTGCCTGATGATATTTTTCTATAGTTCCCATGCTGCGAACACCTTCAACTTCGATGTCTGTGTTCTGGACATAAGCAGGCCAGGGAGTTACGGTGTGGATGGTTTTATTGTTATTTATTGAGTGGCTTACTGTATTTGTTTTGCCAGCAGGTTTTGTTTCTGATTTCTTTTTGCCAGTGTCTACAATATGACCTGTTCGTGCTAACTGGTCTTTGCTCTGAACTCTGATCTCATCCTTTCCGCCAAGAAAGAACTCTATGTCATTACTGGCCATAGTGTCATCAAGTGGGGTGGACAGTTTCTGTGTCGGTGCTGCTGGCTGAACCAATCTTGGAGTAATTATTATAACCAGATCTGTTTCTTTTCTCTGGAATGCAGAGCTTCGAAACAGAGTGCCGAGAATAGGTAAATCTCCAATCCAGGGGAGTTGATCCTTTACTTTATAATCCGTTGATTGTAGCAGGCCGGCAATAGCAAAGCTCTGGCCATCTCTTAGCTCAACGGTTGTTTTAACTTTTCTGACCAGAAGGCTGGGAGCTTTGGACCCCGGCCCTAATTCTACCAGAGTTGGACCGATCTCACTGACCTCCGGTTCGATTTTTAGATTAATCAGTCCATTTTCAAGAACAGTAGGAGTGAATTCCAGGGAGATACCAAATTTTCTGAATTGTGTTCCTGTTGTCTGATTAGGACCTATAACTGCAAACGGGAATTCTCCACCTGCAAGAAAATGTGCTGTATCCCCTGATAGAGCAACAAGATTTGGTTCTGCCAGCCTTCTGGCAACATTACGTTTCTCCATCGCTTTAATCATAACATCAACAGAAGTGCCTTTGGCAAGAAAACTAGCTACTGCTGTGCCAAATGTCTGTCCACCAGCAAGGGCTTGAGTTCCAGCATTTGCCAGACTGCTTACCGGGTTTGCCAATAATGTAGAGCCTATAAATTTATTGGCGATAACATTCCAGCCGATGCCAAGTTCTTTGGCAGCTTGCCTGTTAGCTTCAATAAAGCGAACTTCAAGCATAACCTGCTGCGGAGAGGCAACTTTGACAGCATTCGTTATTCCGTCCGGGGCAAAGCGGCGCGCAAAGGAGATTGCTTTATTTAATGTGATGGCATCTGGCACTGAGCCTGTCAGCAGAACATTGCCATTCAGAGAGCGAACTTTAATATTACTGGCAGGGAGTAATCTCTTTAGCTCAGTCTGCATTAATGTAAGGTCATAGGTGACTTCAATTTCTACAATACCTAATATTGATTTGCTTTTATCAAGAACCGTAAGTCTTGTTGTTCCGGTTTTTTTTCCCAATATATAAATTGAACTGTCTGATAAGGGAACAACATCCGCTATTTTTTCATTGCTGATCAGTGCTGTGTCATATGGCCTGGGAAACTGTATGGTTTCGGACTTACTCATAGTAAGTCGCAATTTTAGAGGAGTGATTTTAATGTTCTTCTGTTTAAGAATATTAACCTGTTCCTTGTCTGAAGAGTTATGAGATATACCTGTTTGACTTATCTGAATATTATTTGAAAAAATTTTCGTATGCCCATTTACCATGGTATATTTTTTTGTGCCCAGAAGAGGGCCGCTTGTAATGGAATGTTTTAGTTCGGGGTTAAATGAGGCAGGAACTGTATTATTGCTATAGGAAAATGAGTTTTTCTGTTGGGAAGAATTTCCGGCTATTTGACTATCGCTAGTGTTACCATACAACAGGATGCCAATTGTAATTGTTAAAACAACCGTAATTGAAATAACTCCTGATACAAGAATTCCTGTTGGTATGGCGGTGATCAACTGTTTGATACTATTAAGGCCCAGCTTTTTTTCAAAAATATCGGCAGTGCCATTTCTATCTGCATCGACATTATGGTCGGTTGATTTATTCATTCTTATATTCCTTGCATAATTCTGTGATATTTGCGGATATGAGTAGGAGAGCCTTCTTACCGCCCTTTGATATCAATTTGTATGTTATGAAGTTTAACGCCTTTGTAGAGCTTAACTTTATTGCTACTGTAGATACGCTTTTTGGATGGGGACTGCTGTTCAAGCAGGGTTTCTACAATTGCTATGTAGCTGGCAGGAGCTGAAGCACTCAGAGAGTCTTTATCAATCTGGCGAATATTGAAACTATTAATATTAGACCCGTTCTCTTCCAATTGTTTTATGATACTCTTCAGTTGAGCTGGTGCTGCCTTCAAAAAGCGAGTAATGCGCATATCCTTCCTGGATATATACAGAGTATTATTGTACTCAAACCAATCGAAGGCATATTTTCTGGATAATTTATTCAGAACTTCAGATCTGGTGCCTTTGAGTTCAAGTTGTTTGACAGGTGCTCTGATATTGTCATCGATTTTTAGAGAAATATCGCTTGAATGTATAATCTCAAGGATTACATTTTTTAAATTGTCTTTGAATATATATAGTTTAACCGGGACAAGTGTCTGGGATTGTTCTGGCTGACTTGCACTAACTGTTGAAATCAAGGTGATCGCAATACTTAATTGTATAATAGCGTATATCAATTTTCCAGGATACATTATTACATTCTACCTGTCTGTGGTTATACAGTTTCTTTTGCGAGGTTTTGTTGGGTTAAACCAAGCCTGTTTGCAATGCGGACTAAATCTGTTGTTGCAAAAGTTCCTGTTTTTTGTCTGATATTCTGTCTATGAGTTTCAACAGTTCGAACGCTTATTTTTAGATTTCTGGCTATGTCTTTATTGCTGCACCCAATGGCCAGCTCTCTGAGTATGTCAAGCTCTCTCATAGTGAGACCAAACATGTTTCCTGTAGATTTGGTTTTTTTTGTTGCTTCAATTAAGCCGTTCATTAGGGTCATAGGAAGGTATGAGCCGTTATTGGATATTGCTCTTATGGCATTAAGAAACTCATCACTATGAGAGCTTTTTAATATGTATCCGGATGCTCCTTCGGATAAAGCAATCTGTACATCGACTATATCATCAATGTCAGATGCAACCAGTATCTTGATGTCGGGTGATGCAGATTTTAACTTACTTATGCTTTGGAAGCCATTCAAACCCTGCATAAATGGATCGATAAGAACGACATCTGGTGTGTGAGTTCTGCATGAACTAATTGCTGTTCTGCCGTTATCGACTTCACCAATAACATAAAATTCACTCTGTTGTTCCAATCGGCTTCTTAAGCCGTCTCTGAAAATAGGATGGCTGTCAACAATCAGAATTGATATTCTACCTGAGGATGTTAGCATTGTTGTCCCGTGTTTATTATATTATCCATAGCTGTTATTCAGTGGTTTAAGGTGCTCGTACTGAGTGATGCAAGTGTATACGTACTGCAAAACTAAAACTGTCGTAGTTTTTAAATTAAATGCTTACGCAAATAAAATACTGATAAATATGATTTGGATGAAGTTTGTCTAAAATTAGGAGATCTATATGGAGAAGTAACCACTTTCTGGTTGCCTTCAGTTGTCAGGGCTTTTAAAGAACTATCTGCTGCCGAAATTAATAAGGTAAAATAAATGTAAGGTGGGTGGAAGTGTTTGGTTTGTTAGGTGTAATGTATTTTATATAGTTATTTTGTTACCTGCAATAACAGTTCCGCATGTTTCATTTTGTGTTTTAGAATATTACAAAAAGTAGATAATGAATTTTATGTTAAACGGTCTGGTTATTGCTTTTTAATAAGCAGGATAGGGACTGATATATTTAATAAATTTAATTGCAGTTTATAATTTAACGACATCTTTCCGTAATGCTGAGAATGTTGGTTCTGCCGGTGTGTTATTCAGGCGATAATATGACAAGATGATAAAAAAGGTGCACTTTTTGATCCCCTAGTCACTTGAGAAAGAGTTACCATATATCTACGTAGTGCGTAGTCATTTATAGAGTAATGTTTCATATTATAGTATGTCAGTTTAAGTGAACTTTCTGAAAAACTTTGTCTGATCAAACATATTTTCAAGGTCCTGAATTCGACTTTTTGTTTCTGTCCAATGTTCCTCCTGCAGGGATGCAATAAGTGCTTCTAAAAGGAGAAGGGTGGTTACCGAGGAATCCCATGCAGAGGGGACGGTAATTGAATTACAAAAGTGATGAGTTGCGTATTTGCTGACGGGCGACTTCCATTGGTCAGTGAATAAGATTATTTCAGCTCCTTTCTCAGCTGCCATTTCAGCGAGTTTAAGAGTGCTCGTTTCATAACGTCTGACATCGAATATAACCAGAACATCACCTTGTTTTATATCGAGGAGATAGTGTGGCCAGGCGTTAGATATGGCCTCCACATGTGTTACACCACTTCGTATAATCTGCATGTGCAGAAAAAAGTAACTGGCCATAGCACGGGTTATTCTTCCGCCTACTATATAAATTGACCGATCACTATCACCCAGTAATTTACAAGAATTATCAAAGGTTTCTATATCCAGAAATTTCATAGATTGCTGTATGTTCTCAAAAACAGCTTCTGTAAATCTGTTGATAATATGACTTTCAGGGGCATTCTCAGTCCAGGTATCATGTTTGGATATGGGGTTGGAAATTTTTGCTTCCAGTTCACTGCGTAGTTCTGCCTGAAATTCAGGGAATCCCTTAAAACCAAGTTTCTGAACCATTCTTGCTACTGTTGGGGTAGATACATCTGCGTTTTGTGCAATGGTTGTAATTGAGCCTAACCCAGATACCGGATAGTTATCCAGAATGAGGTGGGCGACCTGTCTTTCTGCGCGTGTAAAGTTATCAGAACTTTTTTTTAGTAATTCCTCAATGGTATTTGCGGCTGATCTCAATGCGCTCTCCGTGAGTAAAATTTCGTCATTTGTATAAAACACTATCACACTTAGTATAAGTGAATAATATATTACAGA
>JBOEGA010000027.1:0-25439 GCA_050633205.1 Methyloligellaceae bacterium
CAGTTTCTGCTGGCTGCCCAGACCGCATTGGCCATTTCATATGACAGGGTCTTGTCGGTAAACAGGAGTATAGCCACAACACTACTGATAAGCAGCGAAAACCCTACCCAGATGCCAACACTCAACATCCCGAAAAATGCAGCTAGTAACAAGATTGTAAAAAGCAGTTCTGACATTATTTTTACTCTATTTTTGGACCAGAATTTCTAGGATGTAAAAGAGCCTTCAGCCGAAGTGTCTTTGGATTTTGTGTATGCAGCCGAGCCTGTCATCAAAAGGCTGCAGAATGCATCTATCAGAGCAATAGCCAGAATTGCCATTCCGAATGTCATTACAATCTGCGGAATCCAGATTGCTATTTTCACAATCCCTTCGGAAAGATCATTAAACTGGTAGGAATCATAAGTGAGTCTGGCCAGGTCATAAGTAAGATAAACAGCGACCACCGCTGCAAATAAAACACTTATAACATCAAAGACATATCTCGTCCTGACTCCCACTGACTGATAGACCAGCGTCATGCGGATATGTCCGCCTTTTTGAAATGTATAGGGAAGCGCCAGAAAAGATGCAGACGCAAGCATATACCCCGCAATTTTTCCGTAGGAAGATATACTGAGCGATATTCCCGTTCCTGCAAAATATCCGTATGCCTTAACAATAAGGTTAAATAGCACCTGCAGAAATACCAGCCCGCATATAAAGACAATTAATACTGCTGAAAGCACTCCGCAAATCAAATAAAGGCTGTTCAGGAATTTACGCATCAACTTTCTCCCCCGTTAACATGCCCTGCCCGGCCAGAAAGCCGGGCAGAGTTTATTTCTACTTATTGTAGCTTTTCAGTATGTCCTGAGCAGCAGAACCGGTTTCTTTAATCCAGTCCTCTTTCATTTGTGTGCCAATTTTCACAAGACCACTCACAAGGTCTGCAGAAGGCGTATGAACTTTCATGCCGTTATCAGTAAGAATTTTGATCTTGGCATCAGTTTCAGCCTGACTCATTTCCCAGCCACGCTTTTCCGCCACAGCAGCCTGCTCCAGCAATGCTTTCTGCACTTTTTCAGGAAGTGCGCTGAAAGCCTTTTTGTTCACAACAACGATGTTTTTGGGAACCCAGGCCTGAATGTTATAATAGTGAGAGACATAGTCCCAGGCCTTCGAGTTGGCACCAGTAGAGGGAGAAGTAATCATCGCCTCAACCCTGTTTGTAGCAAAAGCCTGAGGGATATCAGGAACTTCGACCTGTGTTGGTGCGGCCCCTGCGAGTTTGGCAAACTTCTCCAATGCTGCATTATAGGCTCTGAACTTCAATCCTTTTAAGTCATCAACCGAATTGATTTCTTTTTTGGAGTACAGTCCCTGAGGTGGCCATGGCACAGCGAACAAAGGCATAAGTCCCTGCTTTTCCAGAAGCTTTGCTATGATCTCTTTCTGCGCATCCCACAACTTCTTTGCATCATCATAGTTCGTTGCTAAAAATGGCAGTGAATCAGCGCCATAGGCTCCATTCTGGTTCGCAAGTCTGGAAAGAAAAAACTCTCCGATTGAAACCTGACCGCGCCTTACAGCCTTATTAATATCCGGGTGCTTGATCAGCGAACCTGCTGAATGAACCTTAATTTTGAGTTCACCACCACTGGCTTTCTCAACATCTTTGGCAAACTGGATAATATTTGCAGTGTGGAAGGTTTTATCCGGATATGGGGTCGGCATATCCCAGCTTGCTGCCTGCGCAGAAGCCGTCAACATCAAACCTGTAATGATTGAGAAAAACGTCAAACCCGTAATTTTCTTCAACATAACTCTGTCTCCCTTGAGCTGAACTTTGTTGTATACGAAAAACTTTATTAATAATTATTTGACGATGTAACGTTGACAAATTGTCAGCGTTTTGTCAATACAATACTTATTGACCTGTAATCGGGTAACATCAATCGCATCAGGGAAACATGTTCTCAAATGAATATCAGCAATAAGAAATGGCAATTCTGGATCGACCGTGGTGGCACCTTTACCGATGTCATTGCTAAATCTCCTGACGGGAACCTGCACACCAAAAAGCTTCTCTCCGAAAACCCGGAAGCCTATGATGATGCTGCCTTACAGGCTATTCGTGAATTTCTGGATATCTCATCAGCCTCACCTGTTCCGGGAGAGCAGATCAGCAGTGTGAAAATGGGAACGACGGTAGCAACCAATGCCCTGCTTGAACGAAAAGGCGAGCCCACCCTTTTCGCCACGACCAAAGGTTTTAGAGACAGTTTGAAAATCGGCTATCAGGCAAGAAAGGATATTTTTGCCCTTAATATCAAAAAGCCTGAGCAGCTCTACACAGAAGCAATTGAAATCAATGAGCGGCTTGCTGCCGATGGCTCCGTATTAACAGAACTCGACCAGGCCCAGGCAAAACAGGACCTTCAGAACGCATATGATAACGGCATCAGAGCAGTTGCCATCACTCTTATGCATGCTTACCTCAACCCTGAACATGAAAAAATACTGGCGGAAATCGCAAAAGGTATCGGCTATACCCAGATCTCTGTCAGTCATGAAGTCAGCCCTCTAATCCGTATGGTCTCTCGCGGCGATACAACAGTTGTAGACGCGTATCTCACCCCTATTCTCCGGCAATATGTAGACAGGGTATCCGCTGCAATTACAAATGATACAGACACAGGTCTCTTCTTTATGAAATCTTCAGGAGGCCTTACTTCAGCAAATAAATTTCAGGGTCGTGATGCTGTTCTGTCAGGGCCAGCCGGGGGGATAGTTGCCGCTGCTGCAACAAGTCATGAAGCAGGCTTTGATAAAATGGTTGGCTTTGATATGGGAGGCACTTCAACAGATGTTTCTCATTATGCAGGAAGCTATGAACGCGCTCTGGAAACAGAAGTTGCCGGAGTCAGAATGCGGGCACCCATGCTGGAAATCCATACGGTAGCAGCAGGTGGAGGGTCAATTCTCCATTACGACGGCGCCCGATTCCGTGTAGGTCCAGACTCTGCCGGAGCCAACCCCGGCCCGGCCAGCTACAGACGTGGCGGCCCACTGACAGTTACTGATATCAACGTCGCACTTGGAAAAATCAATGCTGACTATTTCCCAAAAATATTTGGGCAACAACGCAATGAAGGTCTGGATGTTTCACGAACACAGTCCCTGTTTAAAAAGATTGCCAGTACTCTTGATGATGGGCGAACATATGAGGAAGTCGCGGAAGGCTTCCTGCAGATTGCTGTCGAACATATGGCTCAGGCTATCAAAAAAATATCTGTAGAACGAGGCCACGATATCCAGCAGCACATCATGAACTGCTTCGGTGGTGCCGGAGGTCAACATGCCTGCCTGGTTGCTGAAAGACTTGGCATAAAGAAAGTTCTGCTCCACCCGTTCGCAGGTGTACTCTCTGCCTACGGTATGGGGCTGGCTCATCTTTCTGTACAAAAACAAAAATCTGTAATGCAACCTCTGACACAGGAAACGATCAGGTTTTCTCAGGCACAATCATGGAACCTGATAGAGGAATGTGCCAAAGAGCTCGAAGCTCAGGGAGTAAACAGCGATGAGCAGAATAACAATATCCTGGCCTATATGCGCTATGAAGGCTCCGACACCAATATCCCTGTCGAGTTAAAAGATCTGAATGCAACCAAAACACAATTTGAACAGGAACATGCACGGCAATTCGGCTTCATCAACTCTGATAAAACAATAATTCTGGACTACATAGATGTCGAAGTTTTTGGTGGTGGAAATGCTCCGGTATTTCTTGGCAAAAACGATCAGGAAAGCACAGACAAACCTTTCGACACATCACGTTTCTACACAAAAGGCACCTGGCATGAGAGCCACATATATAAACGTGACAACCTGAAAACTGATATACCTGTCAATGGCCCTGCTATCATTATAGAAGATGGCGGAACAATCGTTCTGGAACCGGACTGGACAGCACTCAAGCGCGCAAATGGCGATCTGATACTGGAACATACAGGCAAAATCACAAGTGATAAACTCAGCACGGAAGCAGACCCTGTAACACTGGAAATATTCAACAAACAGTTTATGTCTATTGCCGACCAGATGGGACTTGTCCTTAAAAACACTGCATCATCAGTCAATATTAAAGAGCGCATGGATTTCTCCTGCGCTATCTTTGATGCGAACACAGATCTCGTTGCAAATGCCCCACATGTCCCTGTACATCTGGGCTCCATGGATGCAAGTGTCAAATCAGTCATATCATCAGGACTGACAATAGAACCCGGTGATGTCTTTATTCAGAACAACCCCTATGAAGGCGGAACTCACCTGCCGGATATAACTGTGGTTACTCCTGTTTTCGGGAACGATAATAAAATCCGCTTCTATGTAGCAAGCAGAGGCCACCATGCTGATGTTGGAGGCATCAGCCCCGGCTCAATGTCCCCCAATGCAACAAATATCGACCAGGAAGGTATTGTTATTACATGCAGGAAACTGGTTGCTGGCGGAAAATTTCTGGAAGAAGATACCTGGAAGCTGTTCAGCAATAATCCGTACCCTGCACGTAACATTGATCAAAACATTGCAGATCTGAAAGCACAGATTGCAGCCAATACAAAAGGCGTAAATGAATTACAGGAGATGGTACAGACCTATGGTATAGATGTTGTCCATGCCTATATGAAGCACATTCAGGACAATGCCGAACATAGTGTACGCAAGGCTCTGACAAAACTCCAGGATGGCTGCTTCACATATGAAATGGATAGTGGTGCAAATATTGCTGTTAAAATTACCATCAACAAGGAGGACGGTAGCGCCTGTGTCGACTTCACAGGAACAAGCCCACAGCAAAATAGCAACTTCAATGCTCCGTCGGCAATAACTCAGGCAGCTGTACTCTACGTATTCCGATGTCTTGTTGAAGACGACATTCCTCTCAATGCCGGTTGCCTTAAGCCCATAAAAATCATAATCCCCGAACGCTCCATGCTAAACCCGGAATATCCGGCAGCCGTAGTAGCAGGCAATGTTGAAGTCAGTCAGGCAATTACCAATACATTATTTGGAGCCTTAAAAACCCTGGGAAGCTCGCAAGGGGGTATGAATAACCTCACCTTCGGCAATAACCAGTACCAGTATTATGAAACAATTTGCTCTGGTGCCCCCGCAGGCCCCGACTTCAATGGCGTAGATGCCGTGCAAACCCATATGACCAACTCCTGGCTCACTGATCCGGAAGTGCTTGAAACACGTTTCCCGGTTTTACTGAAAGAGTTTTCAATTGTAAAAAATTCCGGTGGCGCAGGAAAATGGAATGCTGGTGATGGCGTATTCCGTAAAATTCAGTTTCTGCAACAAATGGAATGTGCAATTTTATCCAGTCACAGAAAGGTTCCCCCGTTCGGTACAGATGGTGGTTCTCCGGGCAATCTGGGGAAAAACTGGATTGAAAAAGCAGATGGAACTATCATAGAACTCGAAGGATGTGCCCAGACCTTACTTCAGAAAAATGATTCAATAGTAATACAGACACCGACAGGTGGAGGCTTTGGCAAAAAATAATCCGTGCCCCAGGTTAAAATTTAAGGATATATGAATGAACGAATCTAACCCTCCCGGACAACGCCGTAAAATCGTATCTTCGCGCCATCTGGCGAATGATAAATGGGAGCTGTCGGAACTTGAATACGGCATGATCATAGCCAACAACGCCTTCAATAAATGGATGGTTCGCTGTATGGCCGCTGCCGGACAACAGGAGTTCAACCCTCTTGATGTCCTTGTCCTTCACAATGTAAACCACCGGGATAGAAGCAAACGCCTCATAGATATCTGCTTTCTACTGAATATAGAAGACACACATACAGTAAATTATGCGGTTAAAAAACTTGTCAAACTCAATCTCATAGTGGGTGAAAAGCAGGGGAAGGAGATGTTCTACTCCACAACAGATCCGGGTAAGAAGCTCTGTGATGATTACCGTCAGGTTCGTAAGGAATGTCTGATCGAGGTCTTGCAGATGTGGGATATTGGCGAAGGTGAATTAAGCGAGAAAGCTTCATTTCTCCGGGCATTATCAGGACTTTACGACCAAGCATCAAGAGCTGCAGCTTCGCTATAGAACATTCGGTTTCCCCTCATATAATCGTTGATTCTGCAGCTGGAATCGCCTACCTTAAAACATTCAATTAATATGAATGTTATTTTCTAATGGATAGCAACGATATGGCAGAGGTAAAAACAGAGAGAAAATCAGGTTTTGCATTATTTAACTATGGTTTTCGTCCGTTCTACCTTTTGGGAGCACTTTTTGCCGGAATAATCATTCCTTACTGGGGCCTTACTTATCTGGGGCAGTTCACTCCTGTACAACCAGAAATACCTATGGATATCTGGCATGCCCATGAAATGCTGTTTGGATTTATTGCAGCCATTGTAACAGGTTTCCTGTTTACCGCTGTTTCCAACTGGACAGGTTATCCGCTGCCCAAAGGTAAACTCCTTGCAGCCTTTTGCTTTATCTGGATTATTGCCCGGTTACAATTCAGTCTGCAAATACATCCCTGGCTGAATATCGCTGATATGATATTTATGCCCTGTGTAACTATTGCTGTTGCAATAAACATTATTAAGGCTAAAAATTATAAAAACTTCATAGTGATAGCACTTATACTTGGCCTCTCCCTGCTGAATATCGCCTTCTATATTTATCTGAATAATGATGATCTGGATAAAATGAGAACAATGCTGCTGGGTGCGATAAATGCCATAACAATCCTGCTGGCTATAATTGGCGGTAGAGTTATACCAGCTTTCACGAACAACACTATACCTGATGCATCCCCGGTATCATCCCGGATCCTCAATATCTCAGCTTTATTCTCTTTATTTGCACTCTTCCTGGGTGAACTGTTTCTGCCAGAAAATGCAACCTTCACTCTGACAATAATCACAGGCCTTGCTTTTGTGTGTAACGCAATGCGTTTTTTACTTTGGGAAACACTGAAAACACTTAGAACTCCGCTACTATGGATCCTGCACCTAGGCTACATCTGGATACTGATTAGCCTGGCGCTGAAAACCACATATTATCTGGGGCTGGATATTCCATATTCACTGTCTATACATGCTGTCACTATCGGAGCAATAGGCTCTTTAACGCTTGGAATGATGGTACGCAGTACAAAGGGACACACTGGCCGCCCTCTTTCCACACACATTTATGACATCACAATCTTTACACTGATTAATATTGCAGCGCTGGTGCGTGTTGCGGGAGGCATAGCATTTGAAGATAATATCAGAGAGACAGTTCTTATCTCTGCTGTTATGTGGAGTATCGCATTTATGCTGTTTTCCATCATTTACCTGATCCCTCTGACAACCTCCAGAGCGGACGGTAAACCTGGGTAGTCCTCTTGATATAAATCAACGCCAAAGTACAAACACCATCCTAGGCTCGGGACATGATATTCCGGCAAACAGAAAAATAGCAAAGGTGATAATATGGAACCGGGTGGCAAACGGTGGGCGCAGTATAACCGTGTTCTTTCTCATACAAACCTTATGGATCAGGTTATGGAGAAACTGAATGTGGACATGTCTACTGCTGTACGAATAAATAACGGCTATACATTTCATCTGGCCCGAAAAAAATGTATTGGCTGCGTTCATGTCAACCAATGTCGTCAATGGCTGGAAAACCCGGATGCATGCAATACAAAAGCGCCACAGTGCCCTAACGCAGATTTTTTTAATCAGTGCACACTGCCTGCGGAGAAAATATAAAACACCCGGGTAGAATGAAATTCACTTCAACACTCAAAGCAGCATCGCGTTTTTTGATACAACATAATTAAAAGAATATTTTACTCTGGAGAAATACGGCAAAATACCTGCTGTTCCGGCATACCTCTGAATTAACCTCTATCATAATGGTCTCTCTCGCCTTAAAAGGATCATATTTAAAAAATAGAGCCTTAGCAGCTGGACGTTAACTAAAAACAATAAGATGGTGGGGTCACTCGTGAGTTTGGCGGTTGTTGACGAAGAAAAACTTCGCGTAATCAAAGAAGCTGTATACACCCGTTTTCAAAACTTTCTGAAGAACAGAGAAAATCTGTCACCGAAAGAAATGAAAGCGTTCAGCCGCACCATATGGCGTATTGGCGAACTCCATATATCAGAGGCGACACAGGACCTCATCACACTGGCAAAAACCTGCCCGGACGACGAAGTTACGGCATATTCAATAGTCTGGAGTCTGGGTCGCATTGGTGATCCAGCTGGCATTGAAGCGCTCTCTGCTTTATCCGAAAATGCTAAAGCATTATTTTCTGCCGCACAGGAAAAACAACGAAAAGAAAAAGCAGAAGCAAAAAGACTAGGCCACTATTATTATGATAGTGGAGTAAGCTATAGCGGCCTCTCAATAATAAAAATTTGTCATGAAGTAAGATACTGGCTGACACCAGAAAATGAGAGAGCTGACCTGCTGGACAATTATATAAAAGAACTTCCATCAGAAATACTGGAAGTATTGATGTCCCCGGAACAGGAAGCCAAGTCTGCAGCAATACAAAAATATCTGCATTCAATCCTCGTAAATAATAATAATGAAAATATCTATCACTCCTACTCAATAAGTATTGAGGGTTTCATTGTCAGACGTGATCTGCATATTGCTGGTATTTTCGAAAACTCTGATAACAAGAACGCTCTGCTTACTATTATTCAGGAACTGGAAGAAGCTGGCTATTTTATTGAGGGCTCTGAAAATCGGGATCAGATAAAAAACTATCTTCTTCAACTACTGGAGCAGGAGCGAATTGGAGAAACCCGATATCAGTCCAGACATGGCGGTTTTGCTGAGTTCGTCCAGCGCACAGAAGGATCAGCTGTATCTGAACCGCAAGTTTTGCAGCCTCCTTCCTGTGTCCCATGCCTTGCGTCTGATACGGTAAATAAAATCTTTATAGATTATTTACGAACTATAGACACAAGCCTTATCCGCCATACAAACAACTCTGGATTAATTAATTTCAGATTCCTGTATTTTGCTCTGAAAATTCTAAGAAACGAAAAAAATGCTATTTCTGAACTTAATGTCAAAGAAGAGCAGGAAGCTTCTTCTGTAGAACCTGTTGAAGATGAAAAAACAGACGATAGTCATCTGGTAATAGAAACACTTTACCTTTTGTCACTGAATAACCCAACGATCAGACAGGCACTGTTCACACTGGTTTCGACTCTGGAACTTACGGGCAACTCAAGAAAATCCGCATTCCGTACCTTATGGAAGATGGCAGAATTTCGAGAAGACCACGAATTTTATGCTCATATAATTCATACGCTGGAAAAAAATAAAACCACTATGCAGTCTTACGCATGGAATAGCGAAACCGGATATCAAAGGGGCTTAGGCTCATCAGTTCCATATTTCAGCCGCAGAAGCTGGAGAACCCTTAATAAACTCGGTCAGATCAGTGCTCTCAGTTATATTGACTCTGCAGAAGCAATCTTGCTTACAATGACTGATGAGGATGCCGTTCCGGTTGAGACCCAGAATTTTTCAGCCTATTACTGGGAAACCAGAGAGACACGCAGATGGTCTGTTACTAATTCTGAATACACAAACTTTCAGGCATTCAGCAGTATTTTATACACAAATTCAAATAAATACGAAAAGTCAGCAAGCGGCCCGTGGGTTATTAAAGACATAAATGCGACTGACAGCAGAACTGAAGCATTTCCGGAAATATGGGATCAGGTACCGGACAGGTTATTTAACCTCCTGATAAAGAGTAAATGCGAAGCTGTACACACATTCGCAGCAAAAGCCCTTAAGGATAATGCGAAATATCTTGATTCAATATCTGCAGAACAATGGTTTGAATTACTGGTCAGTAAATATGAGCAGACGGCACTGCTTGCACTGAAAGCACTACAACAATATTTTGCTGATAAAGATCCAGATACACGTCTTATTCAGGCCTGCCTGACATCTCCATTCAAACCTGTTCGCAATGCCGGTATGGAATGGCTGCAACAGGCATCCTATATCCTGCGGGATAACCTTGAGCTTCTTGCCTGGCTGGTAATGTCAGAAGATCCGGATCTCAGGGAAGCTTCACTGGAATATGTATATGTTCTGGATGCACGAAGTGATCTTCAGCAGGATTTTCTTGAACTACTGTTAGGCAAGCTCTTCGCCCTTGGTGAGGATGCGGACAAAGATATAGTTGAAAACGCAAGCTGGGTTCTGTTAAAGCTGCTAAAACCTCAGCTTTCGATTGTCACCTTTGAAGCTGTTGGCATGTTTGTCTCTCATGCTTCACCCTATGTCAGTCTTCTAGGTGCACAAATGCTGTCGGCTCAAAATCTGAAGCCACACGAAATCCCGCCGGAATTATACGGACAGCTCTTCAACAGCTCATCTCCTGAAGTAAGAGCCGAAGCTGTCTCGCTCATGAATAATCTGGAAGATGCCGAATTGGCCCAATGGGATGAGATGCTTGGTAACCTGATGTTATCTCCTCATGCTCCCGTTCGTGCTGAAGCAGGCAAACTGATTGCAAGGGCTGTAAAAGTCGATGAAGAATTCACGACGAGAATTCTGCAAAAACTTATAAGCGCTCTATTCAAATCAGAAACGGCTGAAGGCCTTCACGAAGATCTCTTCAACCTGTTCAATGATGAACTGAGATCTTCCTGGAATCTGATCGATAAAAATCAACTATGGCGTATGTTAACCGCCAAATCCAAAGGGGTGCAGCGTGTATCAGCCGCTATAATCCAGACAAGGCCTAACTCCGATTATACAGTTCGCCAATGGGCAACTCTGTGTGGCAATCCGAGTATTGGTGTTCGTGCATGGGCCTGGAAAGCCTATGAAACAGAGCTGGATCAGGTCAAAGCCAATATAGATGATGCGCTACACATTTTCAGCAGCAACTGGGAAGACAGTCGCTCATTCGGTTTCAACTACTTCTCAAAGAACTTTCCGTTTGACCAATGGAGTGAAGAACAGGTCATTGCCCTTTGTGATAACCGACATGCAGAAGTTCAGGAACTTGGACGCAACCTTGTTTTCGAACATATTCAGGTTGATCGGGGACCGCGTTATTTACTGGCATTGAGCGAACATCCATCTGTCACCATGCAGAAATTTATTGGGCAATTCCTCGAACGCCTGGCTGCCGGCAACAATGAAGAAATATTCAGGTTGGAACAATATTTTGCATCAGTCCTGACACGAGTAAATAAAGGCCGTGTAGCAAAAGATCAGGTATTGAACTTTCTGCATCAGGAAGGTTTGCGCGACCGTAAAATAGCGGATCTGGTCGCAAACATAATGCAGCATATTTCTCTAAGCGCGGCCATTTATGACAAAGCCAAAGCAATAGAGATTATGAGTGATCTGAACAGTCGCTATCCGGGGCTGGCCATGCCAGTAAAAGCAATACCATTGCAGGTTCGCGGCTATCAGAATAATAACGACATGCAAGAGGCTGGGCAATAATCATGGAATTTCAGTATAAATATCATGGTAACTCCTCTGTACAATCTGATGCAGGCAATACTTCTATGTCATTCGCCCCGGATACAAACCGGGACCCAACTTTCTTTGTTGGACAGCTTGGCCAGAACCTTCCATTCCGTGAAGCTATCTCGGCACTGAATGATGTTGTAATTTCTGATCTGCGCATAAAGCCCAAAGACCGCACTGAATATTTTGCATGGCTGGAAGATTCCGAACAGACAATGCTTGCCGAATTTATGGCACAAAAGGCGGACGTCGATAAAAAAGTCCATGAAATCAGATCTGAACTGACAGCGCTGCAAAATCAGAGCAGCAAAATACTGTCGCCTTTCTATAAGGCTCAGAATAAATATTTCAACTATCTCTATAAGAATGACTATGACGCATGGTTCGTTCTGGACCCGGTTATTACTGTGCACCCGGATGAGGTCTTTTTCGAATGCTTCTCGCAGGATGAATCCAGTTATGGCCGGTTAAGTTGCAGCTACAATGTTTTTAGTAAAATCAATGAACATGCCTGTGGCACAACTAATATTGACTATTCCGAAGGTCTCTATCAGGAATTCCAGAAAATAAGAACCTATAAGGATACGGAATTCAAGGTTGATCCGGGTGGATTTGAAGTTCAGACAACCAGTGAGGATACCTTTATCGAGCAGAAAATTGACCTGCCTGATAGCTGGGTTCGTGGTTTTCTGCAGGTTAACTCCGCTCTGACACTACCTCATATCGTTTTTGATCTGCATCCGATGGATGTGCACAATATTCTCTTTATGCTTCGCCGCAGGAAAGAGCGTTCAGGCCCGCGGTCATTACGTTTTATTCTGAAGCCGGGTGAGCCAATTGAAATTGTAATAGATCCCTGGGGAACTGTTCTGAAATGCCCTCGCTCGGTATTTAAAGGCAGTGATGAACATGAAATCCGCATCTGGGGACGCCGCAGACTGCTTATTCTGGAACGTCTGATCCCGATAGCACGGCGCTTTACAGTCCGTTTGCTAGGCAGCGGTCTGCCAAGTATCTTTGTGGCTGATCTGGGAGATATGAATTTCACACTTGGTCTGTCAGGCTGGACAGCCAACGACTGGTCACGCATGGGCAATTTTGATCTTATGGCCCCTCGTGGTGAAGTTGATCAGTCAACAGCCCAGCGTGTTATAGATGCACTTGGCACACACTGGGTTGCATCATCAGATATGCTTGCGCAGGAACTGGGGCTTGAAAATGCAGTCGTTAAAAGTGCCCTGTCTCTATATGCTCAACAGGGGC
Source organism: Methyloligellaceae bacterium (assembly GCA_050633205.1). Lineage (GTDB taxonomy): Bacteria > Pseudomonadota > Alphaproteobacteria > Rhizobiales > CBDHHC01 > CBDHHC01. The sequence continues at coordinate 12,803 of JBOEGA010000027.1, forward strand.
GGGTTTTGTATGACACACAAAATGGCGTCTATCGTTTAAGAGAACTGTCCGGCGAACCACTGCCAATGGATCAGCTTCGTTTCTCAAATGAGCGTGAAGAGAAAGCCAATAAATTGCTTGGCGATGTCAATCTGAATGACCGCGACTATCAGGATCAGAAGTTGCGACTTTCTGGATCGGTGAAGGACGCAAGCCATAATTTTGTATCCGAGGTGATGATTGATGGTGATCAGAGGCTTGTTTCAGGCTCCTGTGAATGCAATTTCTATCGCCAGAATAAAATGAATAAAGGCCCGTGCGAACATATGCTCGCTGTAAGAATGGTTCATTCAAGGGAGGTCGCGTAAAGATAATAGGCAAGGCTAATAAGAAATGGTGTGAGACAATACCTTGCAACCCGGACGGTGGATCGCCGTTCATGCATAAAGCTGTTTCATGCTTCACTGGTGTGATCTTTATTATGCCGAACATCGTACTAGTGTAGCATTACGAATTAAAGTCGCTGACTTTAATACTACACTAGTACGGTTCGGCGTCGAGTTGATCCCTCCAGTTCTATGAGTGTCGAAGGCGTCTCACATCATCTCTTACTAGCTTGCAAAGTAAAAAGTTTGGAATGACACAGCTTGGAAAAAACCTTGCAACCCGGACGGTGGATCGCCGTTCATGCACAAAGCTGTTTCATGCTTCACTGGTGTGATCTTTATTATGCCGAACGATGCCCCGGTAGTGCTTTACCAAATAAAGTCGATGACTTTAAAGCACTACCGGGGCAGTTCGGCGTCGAGTTGATCCCCCCAGTTCTATGAATGTCGAAGGGCATTTCTGAGCTGTGTCATTCTACTATAAGAATATAAACACTCGAGGTATCTCATGGCTGATGCAGCGCCAGGTCAACTGACACGCCAGCAACTTTACGATCAAATCCGCGAAAGCAGTAAGGATGAATATATCCTTTCTGAGATGAAGCGGCTTGGCTATTGGGATGCCGATGAAGGGATGCCTTCCCTGTCTGAAGAGCTTATTACCCGGAAAGGTGAGCTCTCTCGCGAACTGAACGAGCTGATGAAAACCCAGCGCATGCTTGCTGATCCAGAAAAAGCTCTGGCTGAGTTCCGCAAACAGCGGATGAAGGAAGCGAAAGAAAAGCGCGAGGAAACCAAACAACGCCGTGCTCATGAAAGGCACCAGCGTGCTCTCAAATGGTTTGAACGCCAGCAAAATGAAATTACCTATGCCGGGGATGATGTATCTATCGGGCTGAATAACAAACAGCTCGATATGACGAAACTTCGCAATCAGGGTTTGCCGGTGATTCACAATTCCATATCTCTGGCAAACACTATGGGCATTACTCTCAATGAGCTTCGTTTTCTCAGTTTCAACCGTAAGACCTCAAAAGTAAATCACTACCAGCGCTTTCTTGTTGCCAAAAAAACAGGCGGCCAGCGTCTTATTTCAGCACCAATGCCACGACTGAAGCGGGTGCAGTACTGGGTTCTTGAAAACATTCTCCTGAAACTGCCAACAGAAGATTGCGCTCACGGCTTTGTTCCGGGCAAGTCTATCGTATCAAATGCTGAACAGCATGTTGGTCAGGATGTCGTCATCAATCTCGACATGAAAGACTTCTTTCCGACTATCGATTACAGACGCATCAAAGGCCTTTTCCTCAAAATCGGTTATAGCGAAGAAGTGGCGATCATCCTCGCCCTGCTCTGCTCTGAACCTGATATTGATCAGCTGGAAATGGACGGCGAAACATGGAACATTGCCAAAAGCAAACGCTTCATGCCTCAGGGTGCACCAACCAGCCCGATGATCAGCAACCTGATATGCCGCAAACTGGATAAACGCCTGAAAGGCCTCGCGGCTAAATTCGGTTATAACTACACCAGATATGCAGACGACCTGACCTTCTCGGCATCAGGTGCTTCCGCTGGTGATGCTGCAAAACTGTTACGTATTGTTGGAGAAATTATAGAAGCTGAAGGCTTTGTCGTTCATCCTGAAAAAACACGCATCATGCGCAAAAACCGCCATCAGGAAGTTACAGGAATTACAGTCAATGAAAAGTTAACTATCGATCGTAAAACACTAAAACGCTTCCGCGCCCTCTTATTTCAGATAGAAAAAGATGGACCTGAGGGTAAAAAATGGGGAGCGGGAAATATACTGAGCTCAATACAGGGCTATGCCAATTACGTAGCCATGGTCTCCAAAGAAAAAGGAGAGCCATTAAAACGGCGCGTTGCAGCAATCCTTGAGCAATATAGTGCCAATGGAGTGAAAAGACAGGCAACAAAAGGCCCACTTTCCAAAAAACATTTCAGAAAAATGTCAGCGGAAGGACAGTCTCCACGTCAGGACTGGTGGAATGCATCAGCACCAAAAGACAGCTCCGTCATTGAAAAAACGGACCAGCAGATTAAAGCTGAACGGAAGGAAAAATATCTTTCTGACAAAAAGGAAACTGTCACCCCGGTTCCTGTAACAAACACTGCTCCGGTAAGAGAAAGCACAACTGAAGAGGTTATTGACACCTCCCCATCTCAGCCAGAACTAACAACCAGAAAGACAACAGTCACGGCCTCGAATGAGAACGACCAGAACCATATTTTATTTCTGTCTATGGCCTTCGGTGTCGTATTTCTGGCGATCATAATGAGCCTGATATTCTGATACCACAACCATAATCATTAAACTTTTTATGTACTCAACTAAAACTGGTACGCAACTTGCTACTATAAAACCATGCGAACGGCACAATATATTTTAATGATGTCATATCGCATAATTTCTTTTTCGAAAAATGTCAGTATTTTCAAAAGAGACTGGAGCAAGCGATGATTATGAATTTAAACACAGATAGAGACTTTGATTTTCCGGATCACCCATTGGATGGTCCTCTGCCAACGGATTAATCCTTCAAGCTGGTTTATGATCTGCTAATATTCTATATGTTATAGCAGTCCCCTCCTCCCTGGGTTAATTGCTGATAAAGAGGCAGATCATGAACCAACCATCAACCTTCCGAAAAATGCAGACACAGGGTTTGCATCATGTCACTCTTGTAGGTGCTGACCGTCAGACGTCTATTGATTTCTGGGAAGGTGTTCTTGGAATGCCCTTTATCTTTGATCAGCCAAATCTGGATAACCCGAAAGAAGGTCATGTCTATTTTGATCCCGGTGATGGACGCCTCATTACAGTTTTTACCAACGAGGACCGAAAACCAGACCCCAAACGTGTTCCCAATGATATTGGAGCAGTGCATCATATCGCTTTTTCTGTAAGCCAGGCAACATTCAAACAGGTAGAGAAACGTCTGGATGAACGCGGTATCAGACATTCAGGCCCGAAAGATCGTGGCTTTATGGATTCAATCTATTTTACAGATCCGTTAGGACTGCTCATAGAACTGGCAAGTTACCGTTTTGAACCGCCATGGGGTTGCAGCCACGCAGATGTAATGATCGAAGCTCACAAAATACGTGTTGAGCGAGGGGATTATAATATTCAGGAAGAACATCTTGCTGATGCGATTGAAGCCCTGGTTGAACGACGCCAGCAATCTATTTCATCGGATCGCTCTGCCAAAAACCCATACTAGGGTAGAGAAAATTTTCCACTCCATACAGATATAACGTATACATTACTTCTATACAGGCTTAATAATCACCTCCTGCAATAATGAGGTATATTTACTGCTGCACCTTTTTAGCATATAAATACTAACCTTTTGCTCCTGCTAAACAATATTCATAAATACTGTTCACTTACAAAACGGCTTATTATGTAAAATATTGCATATGTATATTTCCATAATCATATACTTTTTGCACAGCCAAATTTTTCCCAATTTACATAACGTCGCATTGTTGTCATACAGTGTTGACATCATTGGACTAATATCGCTCTGTATCAGAGCATTCTGAGCTAAAAAATGTACACATAATATGCATATGTGGCTAATGCTACACATGTACCTGGTAAGATAAAAATTAATCATTCTAAACGTGCGCGCCTCGAAAAAATGTGTATGTTTCTAAATGTTGTAAACTTAAATAAAAGGCATAATAAAAAATGCGGAAAACAGGTTTCTCACTACTTACATTGGCTGTTATACTTTTCAGCTTTCAGTCTTCCTTTGCCGGAGACATGAAAAAAGAAACAGCATCGCTATTAGAAAAATTAAAAACAGGTGGTTATGTAATTTATATGCGCCACCCGCACACTGACAAATCGACTAAAGATACAGACAAAAAGAACCTGAAAAACTGCGCAACTCAAAGAAACCTTAGTGAAAAAGGCAAGGAAGTTGCAAAGAAAATTGGCACAGCAGTTAAAGCACTAAAAGTTTCCTTTGAAACAGTTCAAACAAGTGAATTCTGCCGTGCGCGCGAGGTTCCAGCATTGATGGGCCTTGAAAAATCTGAAACAACTGCAAGCCTGAATCACAGTGGCGGATTAGCAAAAGAAGAAGCAGCCAAAAGAGCTGAATTTCTGAAAAAAGCATTTGCTTCCAAGCCAAAGTCAAATCTTCTTCTTATTGGCCACTCTCCAAATATCCGTGATGTGAGCCTTGATTTGATTTCTGAAGGATTTAAGCCTGCTGATATGCTTGTTATAAAAGCAAAAGAAGGAGAGCCTGGCTACGAATTGGTTGGCCGTGTAACTCCAAAGAACTGGCTAGAGTGGACTACACCATCTGCTGAGACAACATCTTCTGTTAAGAAGTAACTCAAGTCAGTAATAAAAAAATGTGTGCGAGGGCTGATCAATTTCAGCTTTCGCATTTTCTATTCTGCGCGATCTTCCCCCTGTCAGGTATTGCGTAACAAATCACCGGGAGTTTAAAAATGCGGACCATACTTATAGCGGTCACAACCTTAGTCACATCAGTAACCCTAACGCTCACACCATCTGCTGCACAACAGGGAGCGAAGAATAATAAAACCAGTCAGGCTCCAGCCACTTCTATATTGCGTTCCAGCTCATCAGAATCAGAAGTAAAAAGAAGAAAAAATGCCTGGACAGTTGGAATCGCAACGGGTCAGATTTCAGCTTCTTACCCTCCTCTGGCGCAAGACCTGACCAAAGTGCTTGATGATGGTGAGAACCTACGAATTCTTCCCGTTATTACCTATGGTTCAGTCGGTAACGTAGAAGACCTCCTTTATCTGAATAATATTGATATGGCTTTCACAAAATCAGATAGCTTTGAGTTTTTCCGTGACAAACCAAATATTAAAAATCTACATGATAGAATTCATTATGTTGCTCGTCTTTATGATGCGGAAATGCATATCCTTGTAAGACCGGAAATAAAATCTCTTAAAGACCTACATGGTAAAAAGATAAACCTTGGCCTTCAGGGTAATGCTGCAAACGTTACAGCTCCTATAATGTTTAGCCGGTTAGGTATCAAACCTGAATACATCTATGTCGATCATGATATTGGCATTGAGATGATGAAAAATAATAAAATTGCAGCAGCATTACGTGTTGCGGGTAAACCTGCCCGAACTTTCCTGAAAGTACCTGCAGAAACAAATTTCCGCTTTCTCGGAGTGACATCAAGTCAGTATGCTACAAAATTCAGTGATCTGTATGTATTTGGAAAGCTTACAAGCAAGGATTATCCAAAACTAATTCCTGCCGGGAAATCCATTCCAACTATTGCTGTTCCAGATATTCTGGTTACCTACAACTGGAAACCGGGAACACACCGCTATAAAAAAGTTGAGAGATTTATTCGGGCATTCTTCACAAAATTTGACAAGCTAAAGAAAGCTCCATTCCACCGAAAATGGAGAGATGTGAACCTTGCAGCCTCATTAAGTGGCGAATGGAAAAGGTTTGCAGTGGCTGAAGAAATGCTTCAAGCACGAAACAAGCCCCGCATTACATCTCGCGACAGGGAAATCTTTGAGAAGTTCCTGAGAACCAGGTCAGCACTTAACAAAAAACTGACATCCAAGGAACGTGAATTACTATTCCGTGATTTTACACGCTGGAGAAATTCCAAATAAAGACCACTTTATTGTGCAGTATTAGATCCGGCTAATGCTGCACAAAACATGTCAGATAAATTGCACTATAGAGAAATGAAAATGATAATTTTGGACAAGACAGGGAAAATAGAGAAGCGCTCTATAATCCATAAGACCAGCACTGCATATTTTTTATGCTTTGTTCTTTTATTTCTGGCAATTTTCAATACTCAGAAATCCGGAGCCTCTGATTTAGCATCCTCATTTAATGACCGCAGTAAATATATACTCAATATTCAGCATAATAACGGTTTTGCAATTAATGATATCCGGGAAACTTCAAGAGATAGTATCCCTGTTCAGATTTCATTGCCTGCTTCGCTACAATCTGGTCAGGGGAAAAAAACATGGCTAAGAGTACTTGGCCTTCCTGCCGGACTGGAATTTTCGAAAGGTGCTCAGGTTAATCAGATCTGGTTTATACCCAGTCAGGACACAGCTAATCTACAAATGAAACTGCCTGATGGATATACAGGCTCTTTTAATCTGAACTTTTTCCTAATGAGGGGTGAACAGACTGTTGTTTCCATAATGGGGAAAAAGAAAATTAATGTTACAATTCTCGCCTCAACGACAGCAAAACGCACAATACCGCAAGCTGAAACCAGTGAAGCTGAACCTCAGGAAAAATTAAGCCCGCAAGAAGAAGCCATACTTCTTAAACGTGCTGATCAGCTTATGAAGCTGGGTACCTTTGCACCTGCCCGAATAATATATGAAGAACTGGCCTTAAGGGGGAGTGCTACCGCAGCAGAAAACCTGGCAGGAACTTATGATCCTTCTGTCATTCAAAACAGCTCTATTTCAGGTCTGGAACCAGATGTTGAGAAAGCACGAAAATGGTATGAACATGCCAGAAAGCTGAGAAGTCAGGCTATTAATTAATCTGGTGCCTCCAGCCTGGGTAAAGGAGGCCCCTCTCACATTCATATTTTGCCGGGCACGAGAATTACCCGGGGTCTGGCACAACCGCATAACTTTTCTTCAGACATCCAAGAGAAAAACAGGAACGCGTGTGCCTGACGCCGGGAATGGTATAAAGTTTTTTGCGTAAAAACTCCTCATAACTGCGCGTACCATCTATGGCAACTTTTAGAAAATAGTCATATTCCCCGGTAGTCAGATAAGCTTCCAGTATTTCCGGCATAGCTGATATAGCTTTCTCGAACTCAGCCAACATTACATCATCATGCCTCTCAAGGGTAACTTCCACCATTACCACCTCAGATAAACCCAGCATCGTCTGATCAAGGATAGCTGTATAGCCCTGAATATACCCCTCTTCTTCCAAACGTTTCACCCTCTGCCAGCAAGGGCTTTTTGAGAGGCCAATCTTCTCGGCAAGCTGGTTATTCGTTAAGCGCCCGTCAGTAATCAATTCTTTCAATATCTTACGATCATATTCATCCAGGATTCGAGGCATAATTACTTCTCCTGCCATAAATAATTTTAAAAGTATTTTTTCCCATAAAAAAATATTATTAGAGGATTATATACTGAAATAAGCTGAATAGCCAGAGACTTCGGGAACACTTTTTGTGGCATCCTGATTAATATTAACAATATTGACAGCCAAATAGCAGACAATGACGTCTGTACCTAGAAGTGAGCTATGAAATGCAGCCTTTTGATCATAATAACTTTGATGCGCATGAGCATATCGCATACATCAATGACGAGACCTCAGGATTGCAGGCTATTATCGCCATACACTCCACGCGTCTTGGTCCCGCAGCCGGTGGCTGCCGCATGCTTCCATATAAAGACACTGCAGCGGCACTCTATGATGTACTACGTCTCTCTAAAGGTATGAGCTATAAAAATGCTATAGCGGACTTACCTTTGGGAGGCGGTAAAGCGGTTATAATTGCAGACCCACAAAAGGATAAATCTCCTGAGTTATTGAAAGCTTTTGGCGAAGCAGTTGAGCGCCTGAACGGCACATACTGGACTGCTGAAGATATGAACATTGGCACTGAAGATATGAATATTATTTCCAGCGTCACATCTTATGCTGCGGGTCTTGATGCAGGAGTTGCAGCAAGTGGAAACCCTTCTCCTATTACAGCAAGAGGAGTATTTGAGGGTATTAAAATTGCTATGAAGCATAAACACGGAACCACGGATCTGGCTGGTGTCACAATTGCTGTTCAGGGCATTGGGAATGTGGGTTACTCTTTGTGTGAAATGTTATTTGAAGATGGGGCGCAACTGATTGTCTCTGATATTAATGAAACATCACTTCAGAGAGCGCATGAAAATTTCAATGCCAGAGTAGTTGCAATTGATAGTTTAAGTTCTGCCAAAGCAGATATTTTTTCTCCTTGCGCTGGCGGAGCAATCCTGGACAAAGAAACAATCAATAAGCTGAATGTTTCAATAGTTGCCGGGGCAGCTAATAATCAGTTGCACTCACCAGAATGTGGATCATTGCTTTATGAAAAGGACATCCTCTACATTCCGGACTATGTCATCAATGGTGGCGGAATTATAAATGTTGCTTCAGAAATACTTCAGATCGCTGACCCTGAATGGGTACCTAATAAGCTTTCACAATTGATGCTGACATTGGAAGAAATCCTGCATCGAGCCAATGAGGAAGGGCAACCTGCTGATATCATTGCGGATAAAGTAGCCCGAGAGCGACTTTATAACTCACCTACGACTAAAATGAAGCACGACAAACTATGACAGACTAAATGAGTAAGACCAATTCCCTACCATAGGTGGAACACCCGTATTAGCTTAAACTAATACGGGTGTTCGTACGGGTATCCACATTAAACTTAAGCATAACTTTACTCTGTTTTTCCCATAAGTCTCCGGTAAATAGTGGATTATTACAAATAGAACTCTTATAAAACAGAATTGGACAGGGTAGCATATAATTAATGCAAATCCTGCATGTTGGTCAGTTAGGAAACTATAGTAGCATTCGCTACGGAAATAAATTCAACTATCTTTTGTTGCGCAGATACCACGGGGGAATGACCACCCACAACTATTTTCTAATTTAGTGGGATATATATAAAATGAAATACAACTGTCTTAATCTGAAATTCTTTATTTTAACCCTTTTTATGCTTACAGGCATTTACTCAAACAGTTCAATTGCAGGTGATATTACATTACAACTTGCTGATGGCAACCTCCTTATCAGAGGAGAGCTCCTGAAGTTTGACGGAAAACGCTACTCAATACAGTCTCCTGAACTTGGTCGGGCTACGTTTGAAGCTGGCAGATTTATTTGCATTGAAGGTGACTGTCCTACAGCAAATACCAATCCATTTGCATTCCATGACAGTAGTTCTGACTTCAGCATTCACGGCTCGAATACAATTGGTACCCGTTTAATGCCATGGATTATCAGAGGGTACAGTAAATACAAAGGCCTTTACGGGCGAGAAACTGTAAGCAAAAACGGACAGGAAGTTCGTTTTTCACTAACAGATGAGTATGGTGATACTGTTACAAACATAAACCTGTATCGTTACGGCTCCAGTACTGCGTTTCCGGCTCTTATAAAAAAGAAAGCCGTGCTTGGGATGTCTGACAGAACAATTAAAAGCGAAGAAGTTACGGCTTTTGAAGATACGGGCATAAAAAATGTCAAAACCAATCATGAGCATGTTATTGGAATCGATGGTATTGTTGTAATTGTTTCTCATCAAAATACTGTTTCAAATCTGACAGAAGAGCAGGTTGCCGAGATATTTGCCGGAAAAATAACAGACTGGTCAGAGGTCGGGGGCAGACCAGGAAAAATTAACGTCTTTGCACCTGATATTCACTCAGGCACTATGAGCTCCTTCAACTCTCTGGTGCTAAAACCGAGAAAGTTAAAAATATCAGCTTCATCCAGACGCATAACTGAGAATGCCAAACTTTCAGCTCTTGTATCAAAAGATCCAAGGGCAATTGGATTTACTGGCTTTGCATATATAGATAAGACCAAGCCAGTCGGGTTTAAAACGAAGTGCGGACTGATACATAAAGCTACCCCCTTTAATGTGCAGACAGGCTCTTACCCCCTCTCAAGAAGGCTTTACCTGTATACAGCATCTACTATTGAAAACCGGCATGCTGTGAGCCTCCTGGATTTCGCCAAAAATTCAAAAGAGATGAATAGTATTTTGAATATTGCAGGTTTTATAAACCGCAAAATCGGACGCAGTTCATTCAGCGAACAAAATGAGAGAGTGTTCTCATCAATGGCAGACTCTGATGATAATTTTGATGCGGAACTTATGCGTCGTGTTCTGACAGAAATTGGCAAGGGAAACCGTCTTTCCTATACAGCAAGGTTCGCCACTGGTTCAACGGAGCTTAATGCAGATTCCCGTCAGGAATTTCCTAAGTTGATAAACTATCTGCAAACTGAGTTGTCTCCGAAAAGCTATGTTATTGTGGCTGGCTTCACAGATACTGCAGGAGACTTCAGGCAAAATACAGTACTGTCTTTAAAACGCGCCCGCACAGTCAGAAAGCTGCTGGCAAGGTCTATGCAAGGTAAAATGGACAATTCTCAATTTATTGCCAGAGGATATGGCGAACTTTTACCATCTGCCTGCAATGACACACTGGCAGGTAAAACCAGAAACCGTCGTGTGGAAATCTGGATTGTGAATGAGGAAATTGGGAAGAAGTTACGAAAAAACCAGCATATTCCATTGCCTAAACCAACAAATAATTCACTTGTATCTCAGGCAAATAATAAACTTTCTGCGTTAAGTCCAACTGAAGGACAAAGATAAAAGAAATGCCAGTAACTCAGTTTTTGCGCAGCTGTAAAACTGAGTTACTGCGCTTTATTCATTTGGTGGCTTTACACCATCACGCTGGTATATCTCGGATATTCTGTTCGTCGTAGCCATTTCCTGTAGTTTATTGCTGAATTTACGATGTAGCTCCCGCTTACGTTTAGGCATCGCAAACCACAGACCTACCCTGACCTTGTCTACAAACTCAGTATATGTAAATGACTCATAACCAATATCCTGGAATACTTTCTCCAAGGCTGCCATATCTGATACCAATGCAACCTTATAGCGCCCACGTGCAATCATTCTGGCAACCAGATAGTTATCGGTTACCTCATGCTTCTGTACTTTTGGATCACTATCAATACGGTCATAATGTGCAGTGGCGCCATTTATAATTACCGTATATTTATACAGATCGCTGAATCTGCTTACTATACTTTCATTGCCTCTCTGGGTGACAAAGTGGATGGGAAGATTCTTGTAACCAAAGGGTCCTGCAAATGCTACATAGCCCTCACGATTAGACTGACGGAACACCTGCGGTACTATATCAACCCTGCCAAACTTCAGATCTTCCATACTCTGATCAAAGTCTGCCTTTTTCCAGCGAATGGAATATCCGAGTGACCGTGCAGCTTCTTCTGCGATCGTAATAAGGGGCCCGGTAAACTTACCATTAACTTCCTGCATCAGAGGAGGTTGTGGTCTAAAATGTGCGATCAGCTCTGCTGCATGTGCAAAAACAGGCATCAGACAAAAAGCTATGGTCAAAATCAGTTTTCTCATGCGGAAAACCCCCGATACAACGCTATACTGTTACTAACTATATTCAGAATTAGCATCTTATGGGAAATTAGTTAAAAAAATGCAATTTTACATAAACTTAAGAAATTCTGATGATTTTGCTATACAATATTTTGAGTTGTAGAAAGGAGAGCTGGAGTGGAAAATGCAATGACCTTTCCACTGCGCTGCATCAGCTCCGACCAGCATTTTATATCAAACTCAAAAACAACAATTGATGAGGTTGGAAAGTCCGAACCAAGAGAGGCAAGCCTTTCCATAGACCCCATAGAGACAAGGTTCACAACCATTTCATGTATTCCAGGATTATGCGCGATAACACATATATGATTGAACTCATCGGTAAAGGTGTATAGCAACTTCATAAGTTGCGCTTCATTGATCAGGTAAAGCTCATCCATGAACCTTACCTCTGATGAAAAGTTTGCCTGTGTATTCAGAAGCTCATAGGTTTCTCTGGTACGCAGTGCGGCTGAGCACAGAATTAAATCAGGTGATATATTCTGCTGGCGCATATATGCTCCCATTTCAGGAGCATCTTTCCTGCCGCGTTTATCAAGTGTGCGGTCAAAATCAGGTTGCCCCTCATCCCCCCAACCTGAATTCGCATGTCTCATCAGGGTCAATGTCAACATAAATCAGGTCCTCTATTTATTGTCCCCGGCTGTTCACACCGGCAAAACGAACGGCCTCTTCAGCAGCACGGAATAAGGCTTTTGCTTTATTGATGCACTCAGCCTGCTCATTCTTTGGAACGGAGTCAGCCACAATACCTGCGCCCGATTGTACATACATCATTCCATCTTTAAGCAAAGCTGTCCTTAACACGATACAGCTATCCATTTCTCCATTGGCCGAAAAATATCCAACACAGCCCGCATAAACACCACGTTTTTCTTTTTCCAATTCATCGATAATTTCCATAGCCCGAACTTTTGGTGCTCCAGAAACCGTCCCAGCTGGAAAACCAGCCATCAGAGCATCAATGGCATCATATTGGGCAGCATCAAGCTG
>JBOEGA010000028.1:0-21473 GCA_050633205.1 Methyloligellaceae bacterium
TCATTTCAATGAAGTAGAACTCACCATTTTCATAAAGGAACTCAATAGTGCCCACTCCGCGATATCCCAACTTGGCTATTGCATTGGAGCAGATTTCACCGATTTCCTTGCGTTGACCATCATTCAGTGATGGAGAAGGTGCTTCTTCCCAAACCTTCTGGTGTCTGCGTTGCAGTGAGCAGTCCCGTTCGCCCAGATGAATACCATTACCTTTACCATCACCAATAACCTGAATTTCAATATGGCGTGGTTTGGAAAGATATTTTTCCATATACAGGGTATCGTCACCGAATGCTGCTTTCGCTTCAGAACGGGCTGTTGACAGAGCAACTTCCAGGTCTGCTTCGGTTTTGGCAACTTTCATACCGCGTCCACCACCACCAGAGGCGGCTTTAATCAGTACTGGATAACCGGTTTGCTTTGCTACTTTACGAGCCTGTGCTTCGCTTGTAATACCGCCTTCAGATCCAGGTACGACAGGTATGCCAAGTTCTTTTGCAGTTTCTTTAGCCTGAATCTTATCACCCATTACGCGAATATGCTCGGCTGTCGGGCCGATAAAAGCAATGTCGTGATCTTCAAGTATTTCTGCAAAACGTGCATTTTCAGATAGAAAACCATATCCCGGGTGTACTGCATCTGCGCCTGTAATTTCGCAGGCAGCAAGCAGTGACGGGATATTCAGATAACTATCCGTTGCGGTTGGAGGTCCAATGCAGACGCTTTCATCTGCCAGGCGTACATGCATGGCATCAGCGTCAGCTGTTGAGTGTACAGCAACCGTGGAGATACCCAGCTCTTTGCAGGCACGCTGGATGCGAAGAGCAATTTCGCCACGGTTGGCAATCAGAATTTTATCAAACATGAGCGAGTCCACCTCACTCGATTATTACAAGGGGTTCGCCAAATTCAACTGGCTGGCCGTCTTCAACAAGAATTGCAGAAATAGTACCTGACTTTGGTGCAGGGATATGATTCATCGTTTTCATTGCTTCGATGATCAACAGGGTCTGTCCTTCAGAAACCTTAGCGCCCACTTCTATAAATGCAGGTGCGCCTGGCTCAGGAGCCCGGTAAGCTGTGCCTACCATAGGAGAAGGAACTGCGCCTGGATGGTTTGCGCCGTCGTTGCCGCCGGCTTTGCCATCAAGAGGAGCGATTGCCGGAGCAGCTGCCATTGCAGGAACTGCAGCAGCAACGGTAATGTTTCTTGCTACCCGTACACGGAGGCCTTCGCGCTCTATTTCAACTTCAGTCAAATCCGTTTCTTTCAACAAATCTGCAAGTTCACGGATTAGCTCTTTATCTAGGTTTTTATTTTTGTCACTCATAGTTTTCGGCTGTTGCTTCTTGTTTCCCTGACGTCTCGAACTTTTGTTCATGCTCCAGGCTTTCAGTCAGTTTTGATAATGTCCAGCAGTGCGTCTACTGCCAATTCATAACCTTTGGATCCGAAACCACATATAACCCCAACGACTCCCCTGGAGATATATGAATGGCTACGGAATTCTTCCCTTCGAAACACATTGGATAAATGTAATTCTATACTAGGAATATCTACCGCGAGCAATGCATCAAGAATAGCTATCGAAGTATGTGTATAAGCTCCGGGATTAATAATCAACCCTGAGGCCTTCTGTCCAGCTTCCTGAACCCAGTCAACAAGCTGCCCTTCAGCGTTACTTTGACGAAATTCAATAGAAAATCCGTCCTGTTTAGCCCGGTTTTCAGCAAGTACTTTAATATCATCCAGCGTTTGAGAACCGTATATTTCAGGTTCTCTACTGCCCAGGAGATTCAGGTTCGGGCCATTTAGAATGTATATCGTATTTGCCATAATGATCGAAACTGCACAGTTCTGAAGGGTTTATTCTCAAATTCTTTGCTAATTGTGCTGTCTCATCTAGCAGGTTTTTTATCAGCTTGCAAAGCCAGAGTTTAGTAACTCTGGCCCAGGTTTATAAATAACTGTATCTGACTTTACTTTTTACGAGAATTTCTTATTGAAGCAACTCGCGTTAATATTTGATCTGCCAAGTCTTCCGGGGCGCCATTAATGATCTCATCGCCAACAACATATAGTGGTGTACCATCCAGACCAATATTATTTGCCAGATCACTATTTGCCTTGAGAGCTTTCGTGACAGAAGGGGACTTCATATCTGTTTTGAGTTTCTCAATATCCATGCCCAGCTTTTCGGCAATTTTCAATGCCTTGGCTTCATTAGCCCGGCCTGGTTCTACAAGCATGTCGCGATGGAACTCGAAATATTTATTTTGCTGTATTGAAGCAATGGCAGCACGGGCAGCCTGTTCTGACTGCTCGCCAAAAATAGGCAGTTCCTTAAATACAACGCGTATATTTTTGTCTGCTTCAATAACTTTTGCAATATCATTGAAAGCTCTTCTGCAGAAGCCGCAATTATAATCAAAGAATTCTACAATTGTGACATCGCCTTCAGGGTTTCCTGCTACGAAATCATGTGATGCTTTAAATAACTGCTCAGAGTTTTTTGCCACAGCTTCCTTTTGCTGTGCCTGTTGTTCGGCCAGCTGGTTTCTGCGCCTGATCAGCATGGCCTCTTCGATGACCTCAGGCTTTTTCAAAAGGTAATCACGTACAATTTTTTCTACTTCCCCTTTATTCAGATTGCCTGAAGGCTTATTCAGCATCTGATAAAGGTACTGTGCGCCAACTACCGTAGCTGCAACAACAACGGCTGTTACAATTATATTTTTTGAGGACATGTTATTTTTCCTATTTCTTTCCTTTATAAATAGGTTCTGAGCCTAATTCACTATTCTAACTCGGAGGACGGTAGCTAAGGATATCATCAGCCTGCAGCCACGCTGCTGAGCCCCGTTTCAGGTTCCTCTGTGCCCATTTGGCCTGTTCACGAGCACCTTTTAAATTTCCTTCATAGAAATAACGGTGTGCCGAAGCCAGTCTGGCATGAGAAATTTTGCCTTTAATTCCGTAAGCGCGTGCAAGTAGGCGGTATGCTGTAGAGTTAGTGCTTTCAAATACCAGTGCTTTTCGGAGTAAAGCGATAGATTCATCAGCATATTTTCTGTTGTCTGTTGCGAGAAGGACTTCTGCCAGGAGAATTCTGATCAGATCTTCTTTTGGAGCCAGTCTCAGAGCTTTACGCAGTGACGGAATTGCCTGAGTGCTGAACCCTTTTTCAAAAAGGAACTGTCCTCTTGCTTCATGAAGGTAAGCGTTATTGGGCAGAACTTTCAGCATACGATCAAGAGCCTTGATTGATCTTTTGAGGTCGCCACTTCGATAATAGGCAATTGCCCTTGCATATTGTGCAGGAAGCGACTGATCTGAATCACGGAATTTGTTCAGTACGGCCTGAGGTCTCTGCATAAAACCAATGATCTTTGCCCGCATCATATCATGGCGGAACTGTAAAGATCTGGGATCTTTATTCTTATAGTAGGGGCTGCGTCTGGCTAATGTTCTCAGTTGAGTTATTCTTTGACGTGCCAAGGGGTGACTTTGAACATAGGGATCAATGTAACGGGCTGAAGCGAGTGCCTGATCAGCAAAAACCTCAAAGGTCTCCAGCATACCGCGTCCAGACTGTTTGGTTGCATTTAAATAGGAAAGGGCTGCCTGGTCAGCAGCAGATTCATGGGCGCGTCTGTATGAAAGGATTGATCTCTGGATAAGCCGGCCGCAAACGCCCAAAGGCGCAAGTCCTGCTCCACCGAGGCTTTTTTCGCCAGATGTTACCGCAGCAGCAGCAGTCATAATAGCAAGAACCTGACATAGAAGGGCAGGTCCTCTTGTTTTCGAGATCTGTCTTCTCAATCCGGCAAGGTGGCCACCAGCAATATGCCCTGTTTCGTGAGCTATAATACCGATAAGCTGATTGGGAGTTTGGGTTTTCATCAGGGCGCCAGCATGAATGAACATGTTTCGCCCATCGATAACAAAGGCATTGAAGTTTAAATCGCGAATTATGTGAATTTTGATATTCTGCGATCCAACCTGGGCAGCGCGAAAAATAGGAACTGCATAGTCTTTAATAAGTGTTTCGGTTTCAGCATCTCTGATTGGGTATATCAAAGTACTTGCCTGAGCTGATCTGGATAATACTGCAGATGTCAGGATGGTAAGAGAAAAAAATATACATGCTGCCAGTTTAACTGGTGAGGAGAGAAAACCGGTTTTCTGCGGTTTAGCAGATTTCTGTTGCTCTTGAAACATTGAGCCGTACATCCTCTGTTTGTTGGGTCTTTATGTCTATGTATCTATAGCACTTCAGTTTATTTCAGCATACCCATTTGCTAACAAGCTTTTGTCTTAACATGAAAATTCAGACAGAACTTTGAACAAATAACTGCATCAGACAGAAATAATTTTCTCTCCAAAGTTTTCATATTTCAGTGGTCATAAAAAGAAAATTGCACAAACCAATGAATTGTTTCACATCAATATTTTGTTACAGAGATCTCCGCAAACTGAAATATTACAGGCAATGACTCTTGGTCTGCATAATGAGATAGTCATTTCGATCAGCAGATCAACAGTATTACAGATATTTAATATGTTCGGATTCCGTAAAATCTGTGCAATAGGTATTAAGGTATAACCAGATAACAGAAGGTGCCTGATGTAATGGGCTTAGGGAGTATGACCGGGGTTTCCGGATTATTGTCGAACAGAAGCCAGATAGATTCGTTTATTGTGATGGATCTCATGGCGCAGGCAGCACAGCTTGAAAGTCAGGGCAAGGATATCGTTCATATGGAGGTTGGGCAGCCAGGAACACCAGCTCCAAAATCTGCCTTGCTTGCAGCAGAAAATGCGATGAAATCTGACAAGCTGGGTTATACCCTTGCTCTTGGAATGGAGCCTTTGCGGGAGAGAATTGCAGAGTATTACAAGCAGAAGTATGCAGTTTCTGTTTCTCCTGAACGGATTATTATTACAACAGGCTCGTCGGCAGGGTTTATTCTGTCATTTCTTTCCTGTTTTGATCAGGGGCAGAATGTTGCTCTAACCCGTCCGGGGTATCCGTGTTACCGCCAGATTATGAAAACGCTGGGAATTACGCCGGTTGATCTTCCTTTATCCAGTGAGGAAAGGTGGATGCCTACTGCTTCGATGCTGGAAAATGCTATTCTGTCAGAAGGTGTTAAAGGGGTTATTCTGGCAAGCCCAGCTAATCCGACAGGTACTATGCTTGAGGAAGAGAGGCTTGCCTCGCTTATTGATGTTTCCGTGAGGAACAGGAGCTGGTTTATCTCTGATGAAATATATCATGGTCTGACATATGATGCTGATGACACAACGGCGTTGAAATTTTCTGATGATGTGATTGTTATCAATAGCTTTTCCAAATATTTCTCGATGACTGGCTGGCGGGTAGGCTGGATGGTTGTGCCTGAGAATTCCATAAGAACTTTTGAGCGTCTTGCCCAGAATATGTTTATATCTGTTCCCACTATTTCACAGTTCGCGGCGCTTGGGGCTTTTGATGGCCAGGAAGAGCTGGAGCAGTATAAAAGTCAGTACCGGAAGAACAGAGAGCTTTTACTGAATGAGTTTCCTGGTGCAGGTATTACGGAAATACTGCCTGCTGATGGGGCATTTTATCTTTATGCTGATGTATCAAAATATACGGATAACAGCCTTGAGTTCTGTAACAAAATGCTAAGAGAGGCCGGAGTTGCCGCGACTCCTGGAATTGATTTTGATCCTGTTAACGGGAAGAGATATGTCCGGTTTTCTTATGCCGGTACTTATGCGGATATGCAGAAAGCAGCACAGCGTTTAGGGGAATGGCTATAAGGCGGTAGGGTTGCCGGATGTTTGCCTTCCGCGAGAGAAAAGGAAGCACTCTTTTGAGAGAGTACTTCCTGTTTTTTACGTCAGATTTCTGTATCGCTAATTATTGAGCACGCTTCTGCCACCAGCCTTTACGGGTTGGAGCATCCGGATTTTGTTTTACAGGCGCAGCGGGCGCATTGCTTTTTTCTATCGGTGCTTTCTGTTTTTCAGCAGCAGGAGCTTTCTGAGGCTTACTCTCCGCACCATTCATACTGCTATTCGCAGAAGGTTTTGCTTCCTGTTGCTGAGCTGGTTCTGCGGGTGTTTTTTGCTGAACTTTTGTATCCTCAGATTTGGAAGCCTCATTTCTAGGTGGCCTAGGCTTGCGCCCTCTTGGTTTTGGGGCACTGGTCTGTTCGCCACCAGCTTCAGAAATCTCAATATTGATTACCGGCTGAGGTGTATTCTCCGCATGTGGAGCAGTATCACTCTGGTTATTGCGACGACGTGGTGATCTGCGTCGGCCTGCAGGGAAACGTCTCCGCGTGCGACCTCTGTTTTCTCTTGAGTTATCTTCATCGCCCTGGGCATCCTTTGATTCTCCGGAGCTTTCAACCTGATCGGTCGCAGCAGCATCGCCTGTACTTTCCTGAGTACTTTCCGATGTGGCTTCGACTTTTGTTTCTGCCCCTTCGCCTTCAGAAGCAGACACCTGTTCCGGTGAAGTCTCATTCTCATCTTTTCGGTTCACAGATGATCTGTGACGTCTGCCACCTCTGCGGCCACGCCGTCTTGTGCGTGAGCGGCGCTCAGAGTTTTCATCATCATCACCATCAGCAGAGACTGTATTCAGATCTTCCTGAGTTTCGTCAGTGGGATCGCTGCTTACAGACGATTGTCCATCAAGAGTTTCGACGGTCTCATTAACATCTCCGCGTTCTTTTCTGCGGCGACGGCGTTTGCGACGTTTTTTATTGTCATCCTCTTCTGCTTTTGCAGGTTTGGTTTCCGGCGGCTCAAAAGCCCAATCCATTTTAACAACAACGTTCTTTTCGCGGGTAACGCCATCAGTGTTTTCGAGACGCTCAATCTGGAAATTAGCTCCCTGTAACTTCTGGTCAGCAACAATATTGATGCAGACACCGTAACGGGCTTCAATATCCTTCAGGTAGGAACGTTTTTGATTTAGTACATAAAGAGCAACATCTACTGATGTAATCGCAGTAAGGTCTTCGACTTCGCCAGCCAGAAGAGTATCTTCAAGGGCTCTCAATACTGAAAGGGCAACCGAATCTGTTGAACGGATAATACCAGTTCCCTGACAGTGAGGGCATTGTGTCGTTGATCCTTCAAGAACGCCTGTGCGAAGGCGCTGACGAGACATCTCAAGTAGTCCAAAATGACTGATACGTCCAACCTGGATACGGGCGCGGTCATTGCGCAGGCATTCCTTAAGTTTACGTTCCACTGCACGGTTGTTACGGCGTTCATCCATATCGATAAAGTCGATAACAACGAGGCCTGCCAGGTCGCGCAGACGAAGCTGTCTTGCTATTTCTTCAGCAGCTTCCAGATTGGTGCGCAGGGCAGTATCTTCAATACTGTGCTCTTTCGTAGACTTTCCCGAGTTTACGTCAACAGAAACAAGGGCTTCTGTCTGGTTTATAACAATATAACCACCAGCGGGGAGCGTTACATAGGGGCTGTACATTTCGTTCAGCTGACGCTCAATCTGGTTCTTAATGAATAAAGGTTCGTTGTCTTTGTATAGTTTTACGTTTTTTGCATGACTTGGCATAATCATGCGCATAAAAGTTTTGGCGTCTTTATAGGCTTCTTCACCAGCAACAACGACTTCATCAATCTCTTTGGAGTAAAGGTCACGGATTGATCTTTTAATCAGATCGCCTTCTTCATACACGACCGCTGGAGCCGTTGATTCCATTGTCAGATCACGTACGTTTTCCCAAAGTCTCAGGAGATATTCATAGTCCCGCTTTATTTCAGCTTTGGTACGGGATGCACCTGCTGTACGGATAATAAGGCCTGTGCCTTCCGGAACTTCGAGTTCGCCTGCAATTTTTCTCAGGCGCTTGCGGTCAGCCGGGTTTGTGATTTTTCTTGAAATGCCACCACCACGGGCTGTATTTGGCATAAGAACTGTGTGCCGGCCAGCAAGTGACAGGTAAGTTGTAAGAGCTGCGCCTTTATTTCCGCGCTCTTCTTTAACAACCTGAACCAGGATAATCTGTCTGCGGCGGATAACTTCCTGAATTTTATAGACACGGCGACGGCGGCGCGGGCGCTGAGGAAGCTCCTCGAGAGCATCTTCGCTACCAACAGACTCTACGTCATCTTCTGTATCATCTTCATCGTCCGCCAGATCTGCTTTTTCATCTTTAGCAAGAGGAGCATCATTGACTTCAGCCTGAATTTCCGGGGCTGGCTGGTTATCTTCTTCAGACTGCTTTTCAGGTTCTTTTGTCTCTACAACAGTATTATCAGAAGTTTCAGCACTGACTTCATCAGGCTTTTTTTCTTCAGAAACAGTGGCTTCTTTATCTGTAGCCGGTACTTCTTCAGAAATTTCGTCCTGTTTTGTTTCCAGTTCCAGGGCTATGCTGGTGTTCTTTTTGCTGTTTTTTTCTTTCTTTGGTTCTTCAGACTGTTTTTCTTCATCACCAGAAGCACCAATTTCTTCTACTTCATCCTGATAGCCATCCTCATCGTCGTTATAAGGGGCATCCATGGATTGTGTGTAATCGTCCAGATCATTTTCTTCAGCACCGGCACGTGCTTCTTCTTCGAGAAGAGCCTGACGGTCGGCTACCGGAATTTGATAATAGTCGGGGTGTATCTCACTAAAAGCCAGAAAACCGTGACGATTTCCGCCATAGTCAACGAATGCAGCCTGTAAAGAAGGTTCTACGCGTGTAACTTTGGCGAGATAGATATTGCCTCGTAACTGTTTGCGGGAAGCTGATTCGTAATCGAATTCTTCAACTCTTTTACCGCGCAGTACCACAACTCGAGTTTCCTCAGGGTGGGCGGCATCGATAAGCATTTTATTTGCCATTGATTTTTGTCTCCGGTGCGCCTGCTTCTGCCCGAATTGCGAATAGTTTTTAGTCCTGTCGGCAATTTCGCGCGCAAAGCAGCGCAGTCGTTAATGTGCACCATCCGCATATACCGAGCGTCAGGATGTCTGGGACATCCGACGAAACCAGCGCTGTCGGGGAGGGGTGCTGCTTTTTTCATAGCAGTCATCTCCAAAGCGTTATCTTGGTATGTGGAGTGCAGTTGCTTCATTATCCTCAATCATACTGCCGGGAATTCGCTGTTTCAGTCGATTGCCGGCAGCAGTCTTTTTTAAAAAGGGCCAAGCCCTAAATCTCTGTTCTCGTCAGTCGCTCTTTGAAGTTAAAGCCATAAAGCGCCATCTGAATGTGGGTGAGCCGGATCTAAAATCTGCCGTACTCTGAATTCTGTTTAAGTTATATGCTTCGCTGTGCATTATCTGAAAAAGTTATACACCGATTAATGATAGACCTCTCTATCCAGTCAGCATTTCTTCTTTTTCCAATAATAAGGTTTAAGATGTGTGTACATTCCTGTTCAAATTGGGGGAGCTTACTTTTTTTATACATTTTGGATTCTGTTAATCCTGACAGGTGCAGATTTAAAGAGACTCTTCAAATATATATTATGCCTAGCCAGCACAGCTTTCAAGTCATACAAAACATGTATCCTCATTATCCAGATATTGCAAAGATAAAAAAGAGCAAAGCATGCTGATACAGATTATTTGTTCTAACTTATAATAAAATGAAAAAAATGGCCAATTTGTTGTCGTTAATTGATTATTTTACCTTGAGTAAATAAGAAAAGCTTCTTGGGGAAAAGCTTAACCGGGTTATTATTAACAGCTTCAACACAGAGTTGTACCGTGGTTCGATTTACACTCTGTAAATCGCCTGATTTGAGTTAGAACAGCCTTGTGTCATCGCTAAAATTGACAGGTAGTGACCGTAAATTAAAAAAGTTTCCTAAAAATTTATCAAAAATTTAAAGCGTAAGCTGGCAAGGTGGACTATATGTTTCCTGATTTTGTGCCCCGGGCCTGTCGTGTATAGATTGCTGTAAAGGGGTATGCTGGAGTTTCAGGAATGTCCTGTTTTTATATACTTATGTCTTATTTTTAGCAGAAAGGGTGTGCGGTTGCAAAAATCCGGGTATGTTAAAAAGGGTTGCGAAATCCGTCATGGCTGCTATCGATTAAAAATACAAGAGAAAAAAAATAACAGGTTTCGGGGGATAGCTTAGAGGAAATGTTTCATCGTTTTTTACTTCCACTTCTTATGGTAGTTTTTGCTATCTTTCTGATAGAAGAAGCGAAAGCGCAAAGTGCTGTTGCAGTTGATGCCAGACTTGGGGGGGACGTTTTCCGGACTCGCCTGATCGTAGATATTACTAAAAAGGTGAAGTTCAGAACATTCACTCTGGCAAATCCTTACAGGCTGATTATTGATATGCCTAACGTGAACTTCCAGATGCCGGAAAATACCGGAAATCTGGGGCGTGGTGTTGTTTCTGCATTTCGTTACGGATTATTTGGCCGTGGAAAATCCCGTATTGTTGTTGATTTGAACCAGCCGGCGGCTGTTGAAAAAGCCTATTCGCTTGAGCCGAGGCAGGGGCAGCCAGGAAAACTGGTTATTGACCTGATACCGGTCGATCGTGAAACTTTCGTATCCAAGCAGGAGCTTGCACGCCAGCAAAGACTGGCTGAGCTGGCAAAGAAGAAAAAACGCAGGAAGCTTTTTCAGGTTACTCCGGATGATCCGCTGAGCCTTAATAACACCCCTAAAAAAGTTGGCGAAAAGCCTGTTATTGTTATCGATCCAGGGCATGGTGGTCTGGATTCAGGAGCGCAGGGGGTGAGCGGGAGCCGGGAAAAGAACATTGTACTGGCATTCGGCAAGACCTTGAGGGCCGAACTGGCACAGAGAAACAAATATAAGATCAGGATGACGAGAAGTACTGATGTATTTATTCCCCTGACTGGCCGGGTTAAGTTTGCAAGGAAACGTAAAGCCGATCTTTTTGTGTCTATTCATGCCGATTCCATTAAACGTAAAGATCCTACAGTTCGCGGTGCTACCGTATATACACTTTCCGAGAAGGCGTCAGATGATGAAGCCAGAGCATTTGCACAAAGTGAGAACAGGTCTGATGTCCTGGCAGGTGTCGATGTTTCTTCTCAAAGTACAACTGTGACCAATATTCTTTACAGCCTTGCTAAACGGGAAACCAAAAATCATTCAGTGGCCTTTGCCAGCATTCTGATCGACTCGATCAAAGGATCTACTATCGTTAAGAAAAACCCTATCCGTTATGCCAATTTCGTTGTCTTGCGGGCTCCTGATGTTCCATCCGTGCTTGTGGAGCTGGGGTATATGAGTAGTGCCAAGGATGAGCAGTTGTTAAAATCTCCCGAATGGAGAAAAAAGGTTGCTAAATCTGTCGCGACTGCTATCGATCAGTATTTCAAGAAAAGAAGAGCACCAAATACATTTTGATATTTATTAAGTGCATGAAATGCCTGAAGCCGTGTTGAGTAATTACGGCTAACGCTATATATATGGCTGGCACAGGATAAAATCTGGACGGGAAAGAAAATGCAAGACATTGCCTCATCAATGTACGAAGTGATTCCAGAAAAGAAAAAAACAAGGTGGGTTCTTATTATTTTCCTTGTGCTCTTTAGTTTGGGACTGCTGGGAGCGGTCGCGGTGTCCGGGGTTGCCGGTTACTATATCTGGCTGTATTCCAAAGATCTGCCAAATTATGATGTTCTGCGGAAATATTCTCCTGATGTTATGACGCGTATGCATGCTGCGGATGGTGAGCTGATTAATGAGTTTGCTGTTGAGCGCAGGATTTATGTGCCTATCAACGCCATACCTAAAAGAGTGATACATGCCTTTATAGCTGCAGAGGATAAAAACTTTTTCCGCCATGGTGGAGTCGATTTTCGTGCTACGGCCATCGCTATGGTACGTAATATTTCCAAGGTCAGGCAAGGGCGCAGGGCGCAAGGGGCCTCAACCATAACACAACAGGTTGCGAAGAACTTTCTTCTGACAAATGCCCGAAGCATTGAGAGAAAAATCAAGGAAGCTATCCTCGCTATCCGTATAGAGGACACCTATTCCAAAGAAAAAATCCTTGAGCTGTACCTGAATAAAATTTATCTGGGCTTACGCTCCTACGGTATTGCTGCAGCCAGTCTGAACTATTATGGCAAGTCGCTGGATGAGCTTACTGTTGGTGAAGCGGCCTATCTTGCTTCTCTTCCCAAGGCGCCGCAGAATTATCACCCATTCAGGCGTACCAAGAAGGCTATTATCCGAAGAAACTGGGTAATCGGCCAGATGCTTGAAAATGGTTTTATTTCATCGAAAGAAGCTGAAGCTGCCAAAGCCAAGGGGTTAAATGTTAATCCTCGCCCATTTGGTACGCACCTGTTTGCAGCCAAATTTTTTGAAGAAGCTGTCTTTACCAAACTAAAAGAGATCTATGGGGAGAAGAAAGTCAGAACGGGCGGTCTTTCCGTGCGTACTACTCTAAATCCGAGATTGCAACGTTTTGCGAGGAAATCTCTGGTTAATGGCCTGGAAACCTATGACAGAGCCTTTGGCTGGCGTGGCCCTGTAAAAAAAGCTGATCTGGGAGATGGCTCTTCCTGGGCTAAAGCCTTCAAAGGGGTAAAAGTTCTGAATGATATTGATCCCTGGAGACAGGCAGTCGTTCTCGAAGTCAGTGATAGCGAGGCCATGATAGGCCTGCGCCCGGCCGTAATGGAGAATGGACGTCTTGAAAAGAAAAGGGTGACTGGCAAAATACCACTGGAAGATGTGCAGTGGGCGATGCCTTTCAAAGAATATAAAAATTATAAAAAACATAAAAAAGAGAAAAAGAAGGTAGCTTCAGTTACGGATGTGCTGAGTGTTGGCGATATAATATATGTGGCTCCAAGAGTTATTCAGCCAAAGGTCAAAAAAGGTCAGCCCAAGCCAAAACCTGAACCAGTTGCAGGCGAATGGAGCTTAAAACAGCTTCCTGAAATTGATGGCGGTATTGTTGTTATCGATCCTCACTCAGGGCGGGTTCATGCGCTTGTTGGTGGTTTTAACTTCAAGCACAGTCAGTTTGACCGGGTACGTCTGGCAAAAAGACAACCGGGCTCTTCGTTTAAGCCGTTTGTTTATGCGGCAGCACTTGATAACGGTTACAGCCCGGCCAGTGTAATGCTGGATGCTCCGATTGCTATTGAGCAGGGGCCGGATAAAGAAGCCTGGAAGCCTAAAAACTATGGCTCGAAGTTTTATGGTCCTTCAACACTACGTCGTGGTATTGAAAAATCCCGGAACCTGATGACAGTACGTCTGGCAAGAGATATGGGAATGCCTCTGATTTCAGAGTATTCCAAGCGGTTCGGAATATATGATAACCTGCCTGCACTGCTGTCAATGTCGCTTGGAGCCGGTGAAACAACGCTGCTGAAGATGACGACAGCATACTGTATGCTTGCAAATGGCGGGAAGCAGGTGAGTGCTACATTGATTGACCGTGTGCAGGATCGTTATGGAAAAACGATATGGCGTCATGATCAGCGGGAGTGTCCTGATTGTATTGCTGACAACTGGGATGGTCAGGAAGAGCCAGTTCTTCTTGATTCCCGTAAAAAGGTTGTAAGTATTCATACTGCCTATCAGATCACATCCATGCTCGAAGGTGTTGTTACTCGCGGTACTGCGCGAAATGTAAGAGCAGTTGGTAAACCGCTGGCAGGAAAAACCGGAACGACAAATGATGAGAAAGATGCCTGGTTTATTGGTTTCTCTCCCGACCTTGTTGTTGGAGTATTTATTGGTTTTAATAATCCTACACCAATGGGTAAAGGAGCGACCGGTGGTGGTTTGGCAGCACCTATTTTCCGGGACTTTATGAAAACTGCTCTGGATGGGCAACCTGCGGTGCCATTTCGTATTCCTCCAGGTATCAAGCTTATCAAGATTAACGGTAATACCGGGGCCAGAACGGATCCGAATGATCCGAATGCTATTACTGAAGCATTTAAACCTAATGAAAATCCACCAGATGAAATGACTGTTCTTGGTGGTGAAAACTGGGGGAAAGCTCAGAAAAGTGGTCCACAACCAGGCGGATTATACTAGCCCGGAGTGTATGAGATCGGGTACATATCCGGTTTAGATTTTTTATGGGGAATTGCTATGCGTGCTGAAACGCAAACTGTTGTTGATCAAATAAGAGAGTCTCTGGCGCTTTTACGGAGGCATCTTTGACTGGGATCATGCCACTAACAGGCTGGATGAGCTAAATCACGCTTCAGAAGATCCTGAATTATGGAATGATGCTGCCCGTGCGCAGAAAGTGATGCGTGAACGCCAGCAGCTGGAATCTGCTATCAATAATTATCAGACACTCGAAAATGGTCTTAATGATAATATTGAGTTAATTGCAATGGGAGAGGAAGAAGGTGATGATGATGTTATCGCTGAAGCCGAGAAGGCCCTCACTGAATTAAAGCTTATTGCACAAAAGCAGGAAGTTGAGACGCTTCTGTCAGGTGAAGCAGATTGTAACGATACTTACCTTGAAATTCATGCAGGTGCCGGCGGTACTGAAAGTCAGGACTGGGCACAGATGCTTATGCGGATGTATATGCGCTGGGCTGAGAGCCGTGGCTATAAGGTCGAGATAATCGAAAGCAGGCCTGGTGAGGAAGCTGGGATGAAGGCAGCAACCCTTCTGTTTAAGGGGCATAATGCCTATGGATGGTCCAAAACTGAGTCCGGTATACACCGTCTGGTGCGTATTTCTCCTTTTGATTCAAATGACAGGCGACATACAAGTTTTGCTTCTGTATGGGTTTATCCCGTCGTTGATGACAATATAGATATTGAAGTTAATGAGAGTGATTGCCGTATAGATACTTACCGCGCCAGTGGTGCCGGTGGCCAACATGTGAATACAACGGATAGTGCTGTTCGTATTACGCATGAGCCTTCTGGAATTGTGGTGCAGTGTCAGAATGAACGTTCCCAGCACAAGAACAGGGCAACCGCCTGGTCTATGCTGCGTGCCCGGCTTTATGAAATGGAACTGAAGAAGCGCGAGGATGCGGCAGCAGCTGAAGCTGCATCAAAATCCGATATCGGTTGGGGGCACCAGATTCGCTCTTATGTATTGCAGCCATATCAGATGGTTAAAGATCTGCGCACAGGTGTTGAAAGTGGTAATCCGGGTAATGTACTGGACGGGGCTCTTGATCCATTTATTGAAGCTGCTCTTGCGCAACGCATACATGGTGGTGAGTCAGAAGTCACCGACCTGGATTAATTCGAACAGTGTTTCCGGGGGTATCCCTGGTTTCTGTTGAAGCGGCTGCAAGGTGGAATGGTGATCTATCCCAGATAATCAGAATGACAAATATGATTACACTGGTTATCTGTAATAGATAAGTCAGCGGATCTTCAAAATAGCTGCCTTCAACTTTTGCGTAGGAAAATGAGTATTTAAACAGTGTAAAGCTGTTGTCACGACTTACCGCTACCGAAATAATCAGCATAAAGAAAATATTATTGATCCACCGCAGGCCCCAGGTTGCCATAAGGCTTCTGGTGCGAAACAGTATCCAGAAGTAGACCAGTTCTGAAGTGGCAAAAAATATAACTGCGGTCAGGAGTTCCCGGGACGTATTTTCGTGAACTACGTGCTGATAGAAAAAAACTATCATGACCAACAATACTGCTATTATTCTAATAGGAAATAATGCTCCTAATACTCTGAGAAGATAGCCACGGAACATAAGCTCCTCTCCCAGTGCCTGAATGAGTAATACAAAAAGCCCCAGAGCGAACCAAAGCAGGAATGATGATGTCAGCTCACTTACTGATATGTTATCCCGCTGGAGCCAGAACAGGTAGGCTATATTGATTGAAAACAATAAGGCCAATGCAAAAGATGCTTTCCAGAATGGGGTCCATGACACGGGTATGTTGTATGTGAGGCCTGTCGTTATTCTGTTTCGGTGAAGGCTTAACGAAGATGTGGAGAGCAGTATCAGAAATATTCCGCCAAGTGCCGGAAATATAAAACTGTATATATTGTTTTTCAGGAATATATCATGAGTTTCAGCAGAATAGGTATCGAACTGATCTGTCGTATCAGTTGTTACAGAAACATGCTCCATCCATATAACGAGTGCGGGTGCAATATAGACATATGCGAGAGAACCAATTGTCAGTATTAAAAAGACCCAGTACCAGCGCCAGCGACCTTTTTGCTCATCAAGCAGAACCGGATCAAGAACCCAAGGTAGCCACGGGTTATCGATATGATGTTTATTTGTAATCATAAATCGCGAGGTAAGCCTTTTAACTCTGATACTTGTTTAAACATGCTAAGGCGAATAAGGAAGACTGCTTATAGTTAGTATCAAGGATTTCGCTATCGGACAATGACCTCAATCTGCTTTACTTCAGAAGGCTTAACCTGAAAAGGCTGTTTGAATATCTGGCCACTTCTTCTTGCCATGATTACGTAGTTTCCTGCAGCCAAAATATGGGTAGGCAAAGCGCCAGCACTGTTTTTTACAACATCACCCTGTGGTGTCAGAATACTCCACTGAGTGCCTGCAAGTGCTTCACCACCCCGGGCATAGACAAGTTTGAAAGTTACTTTTGCCGCTGTGTGGTTGATGGTTGCCTCAGTCAGTTTGCCCGGCTCGATGGTCACATCTGCGCTGACAACTGCATTGGCATCTCCATAGCGGCTGACAATATGATATATTCCTGCATTGAGGCGGATAATCAGTCCGGGTTTGGCTTCAGATATTACTTTCTGACGTGTACCAAACTGGTCTCTTTCATCAGAGTATATTGTATAGGCGACTGTGTGATGAGGGACTGGAGCACCGTTTGCCATTACGGATTCAAGTCTCAGGCCGCCGGCATTCATCACAAAGATTTCGTTGACTGGCTGGTTGAGTTTTATGGCGATTTTTTTGGTCAGGAATGCACGGCCATAGGATGAATTAATCAGATATTCTCCCGGAGCCAGGGCTGCTGTAGGGCTTGCTTCCCTGTGAGTGCTCAGAAGTTTGTATTTCCCTTTTTTATCGGGTTTTGAGCTAAAAATGCGCCAGACCAGATTGTTCTGGATAGGTAAACCACCATCATTAAGCAGTGCTGTTAGTGTTATTGGTGTAAGGCCTGCTGCCACGCCCTGCTGACCGGCTGCGTTAAACCGTTGTGCCGCAGATGGGTTTGAAGGGTTATATACCCGTTTAACCGGTTTATCACCGCTGAGGTCAAATTCAACTCTGCCACGATTTCCACCGCCAGATCCTGTCGGAACACGTTTCCAACCCTGCAGGTTGATGACATTTTTCTCTTTTGATTTGGTATTACTGCCTGTGATGACATTCTGGCTCATGGCAGCAGTCATTGTCTGTGACAGGGCCAGCTTTAAACGAGGTTCACTTGTTGCGGATCTGAACAGACCACCTGTCAATCCTGACAAGCATCTCAGGGCTTTTAATTTACCCAGATTTTTTCTATCAAATGCAATAACATGTATGCGGATAGAATTGTCTATGCTTTTGAGTGCACTTGCGGTGGAGCATGGGTCCTGCTGGCAGGTATCAAGTCCATCTGCAATAAGAATAATATTTTTGGGGCCTGAAACTCCGGTTAGCTGCTGAGCAGCTATTTTAAGTGCCCGTGAAATAGGAGTTGCACCTTTGGGTGTTACTTTATTGATGATGCCAGAGGCGGTTGGGCCGTCCAGTTTCTGAAGTTTCTGGAGTGTTTCAACGTCTGCACAGCTTGTTGCTCTCCGGTGACCATAAGCAACAAGCCCCATATTAACCTGGCCATCATATTTCAGGAAGCTGTCTGCAAGCGCATTTCTTGCGATGAGGATCTTGTTTACTTTATCTATATGTCCCCACATGCTGCTCGAAGCATCAAGAATCAGTACAGCATTAGGCCTGCCAGCCGCATTTGTCTGCGGGGCAAAACATATCAAAGCCATCAGTAGGCTGGATAAAATGACGATCTTTTTCATCAGTTTCTAAGTATCCGTCTATCTCTAATCTGTTCCTGCATATTCGAAACACTATGTTGCAACAATAGCTTAAGCAGGTTAATGGCTGATCAACTTACCTGATTCCTATTTAACAAATCAGGTTGTTTTGCGTTGTTTTTCGCAAAGCCAGCCAGAAAAGGGTTCGCAAGCGTCCAGTATTCACACTTATTTAATTTGCTTCAAGTTTGATTTCAGTGTTTTTCCCTTTTTTAATTTCAAACTTCTGTTCATACCGATTGGCGTCGCTGTCTGCCCGGATTGTATATTTTCCCGCCATCAAAGCCATATCAGGAGAGGGTCTGCTGGTTCTCCAGATTTCCCTGTTATTATTGTCATAGAGTGTCCAGAATACATTGATTTTCGGGTATTTTCCTTTTTTATTCAGCAGGGCGACTTTAAGTGTTCCGGCATTATGCTGAACCATTATATTTCTGGTTTGTCCGGGCTTAATCTCGATATTGATTTCTTTTCTTACGTTTATGGAGCCATATCGGGCAATTATCCGGTACTTTCCAGGGGTGAGTATGTAGTCTTTTGCAGGATCTGTTGTTCTTGAGATCTCTTTTTCTGTTTCCTGCTTACTGATAATCCTATATGAGATGCGCTCCTCAAGAGGGTGTTTTGCGGTTGAGATTGTAGAGCGTATTTTCAGTGTAGCTGCCTTCAGATTTATTTTAGCAGAGGTTGTTTCACCCGGTGTAATGAGAACATGCTGAAAAGCATGGGCGAGATCATGTTCGGCTTTAATTACATAACGTCCGGCTGGTAGTCTGAGGGATGGTTGAGATGCTGCAGTACGGGATATTTCATCTTCCGGCCCGAGATCTTCATTTTTGATTGTGCTGTTAAATTTGTAGACAGAGTAAAATACTCTTTCAAGGNNTCATTTCCAGCTTAAGCCTGGCATGATCTCCTGCTGTTATCGTTGCTATACTTTTCAGACGGTTTCCCCCGTGTGTTGCAATGATAAGGTATTTTCCTGCATTCAGAGAAAAATCTGATATGGCGTTATTGCTGCGGGCTATAGGTCTTTGCTGTGGTTTTAAATATTTATTCAGTTTGTACAGTGAGTAAAAGACACCTTCCAGTGTTTCTCCATCAGACCTCTCTTTTGTTTCCACACTGAGTGTACCAGCGTTGAGGTTGATAATGTGTGTGAGTGAACCGGACTGCGGGGATTGAATGATTGCTTCTGCTGTTGCCAGCCCGAGCTTTGCTTCAACAATATATTTTCCGGGCTTCAGAGGTATTGTGGGCTGGGAACCTGAAGATACGGCCAGGGGGCGTCCTCTGAAACTACTGTCAGTTACAGCTTTGTATACTTTCCAGGATATATCTTTGCGCAGAGGAGCTTTTCCCTGAGACAGGACGGCGAGCAATCTCACACGCGAGTTTCCTTTCAGGTGTGAGGTGATCTGCTTTTCATTAACTTCCGGCGGTCTATAACTTATGGTTTTTCCTGAATGCTCTTCTGTGTCGGTTGTTTTCAGGAGTGCAGCGAGCAACTCTTTTTGTGTAGCGGCAATTTCAAAGCTATCGGAGTTGCGTTTTTTGAAGCAGCTATAGCGTGAAATATCCTGTTTTTTTATGCCGAAGCCGATGACATTTACCCGGAGATCATAGGAGGTCTTTCTAAGTTTTTTCAGTGTTCTGCATGGATCTTGCCGACAGTTATCCCTGCCATCGACAACCAGAACAATTCTGGCACTCTGGTTTTCAAAATCCAGTCTGCGGGCAGCAATTTCCATTGCTTTCGCGACCGGAGCCCTGTTTCTGGGTCTTAACTTCTGCAGTTTAAGGAGGCTATCTTCTGTTTCTGTCAGCGATATTTCTCTTATAACCTCAACAGCTTTGCAGCTTCGTTTTCTGAGGTGGCCAAAAGCCAGAACTCCTACTGGCGTCTTTCCCTCATGGTGTTTCAGCGTTTCTTCAATTGTGCGGGTTGCGATTTTATATTTTCGATCGCCATCAATTCGCCCCCACATTGAGCGGGAGGCATCAATTATTATGACTGTTTTTACAGGGTCTGCTGCTAGTGCACCCAGTGGCTGTAATACAGTAATGTTGCATAGCAGAAATATGACAAATGACTTCAACGTAAAACAAAAGAAAGGGGCTTTCTTCAATAGGTATAAAATATGCCGTTTCATTATTGCTTTAACCTGTGTAGCTACCTTGAGGATAGGTTGGAACTTCTGGTATTATGGATAATGTTACAGGGTGAAGGTCAGGCCACTCAAGCAATAAAACCGCTTTTGAGAAAGTTTAACACAGTTGCGTTTATCCGGGCCGCATAAAGCCTGTTATCACAGGGAGGGATTTAGTTATTTACGCAGTTGCGATAATAAAATTACGCAAGTGCACAAAGTATTTTTCAATTATAACCTGGTATCTGTTGTTAATGTAATATTTATAAAAGTATCTATATTGAGTTTGCTATATATTAATACTATAGTAATAGTGAATATATATTGATCAAGATGTGGAATTACACTGGAATTATTGTGAAGCATGACTGTATTAAATTCAATTGAAATACCCCAGAATATAGAAAAAGCACTTGTTAAGGCCAGTAAGGCTACAGGTACTGATTTTGACTATTTATTGCAGACCGCGATGCGTGAAAGCTCATTTAATACAGATGCAAAAGCACAGAGGTCAACGGCTACCGGATTGTTTCAGTTTATAGAATCCACATGGCTTCAAACTCTGAAAGAAGAGGGGGGTAAACTGGGGCTGCAAAAGTTTGCTTCGCAGATATCGAAAAATTCTTTTGGGAATTATGTTGTATCTAACCCTGATACGAAAGCCAGGATACTTGACCTGCGAAAAGATCCCGAGGTTTCGGCAATGGTTGCGGGAGCTTATGCGCAACGTAATGAAGACTATATTGAAACAAAAATTGGCCGAAAGCCATCAACCGGCGAAGTATATATCGCGCATTTTCTAGGAGCCAGAGATGCGGCGAAGCTTATTCAGCTTAGCCAGATGCAGCCAAACGCGAAAGCGGATAAGTATTTTTCTGCTGCTGCAGCCAAAAACAGGAACATATTCTTTGATGGCAGTAAGGCCAAAACTGTTGGAGAGGTCTATAATACGCTTGTTCAGGGTTATGCAGGCTCGTCGCAGGATATTGCCAAAAATACGAATGAAGGCTGGAATACTGTGGTCAATAAAACGACAGGTTCTGTTAAACCTTTAAATCAGAAGGCGAACTTTAATTCCAGTGACAAAGGCTCAGAAGGGGCAGGCAGTATTGGTGCCTGGGCTAATATTCTCGGGAATAAAGATCAGGAATCAAAACCTGATGCAGTGAGAAAAGCCGGAAAAGGCCATTTTTCAGAAATTTATTCGAGTGATTAAGCCGGAGGCGGGATCTGTTAAGTCACAGGTCTTTATTGCGTCTCAATTCGTGGACGATGCATTCGTTTGTTACAGCGCGTAACCGACCCAGTAATTTCAGGGCTTTCTGGTTATTTGTGGTTGTGACTTTTTCTCTGACGAGGGC
>JBOEGA010000029.1:0-10794 GCA_050633205.1 Methyloligellaceae bacterium
ATGGTCTGGGTACCAGATATTTCAGCGGGGATAGTTACGTATGTTACAGACAGGCACTGGCCGCTGAAATTCAGGGATGACAAACTTTTAGGTGGGTGCCAGTTCTAAGTAGTTGATTTTTATTCGAGAATTTGATGTGCGATAGACCTGCTGTCGAAGTGGAAAGAACGAAGTGGTGGTTGTTAGATTGCTCGTATTAGTGCTTTTGTGAAAACTTATGCCCGCCCCACTCCCGTCTTTTATACTGGTCTCCTCCCTTCGAAAAAGGGTGGTCGTGTTGGCTGGCTGAGTATCGTAGTGGATGTGTTGTTTCGGACTTAACGTTGGCCGGGACGATTATGATATGGAGTGCAGGTGTTCTGTTATTCTGCTGTCTTTTTTTGAACAGTGCATCTGCGCTCCGGATATCCTCCGTTTCAAGGGGAATAAAAGAGCAGAACCTCGCATCAAAATCGGTGTTGAGGCTGGTACTGTTTGTTGAGTGTATGATGCATTTGGACCAGTGATGTGCCACTATTGAGCCACAATCTTCGACCTTTTTTGCCTGTAAAATTGTCAATAATTCCGCATACCTCCTACCTATGCCCATAATATTACAGCAAATTTTCCGGTCCGCAATTTTGTCAATTACCGTGAAAATCTCCTGGGGATAACCAGATTTACAAGAATCGAAAAAAATGCGGGAATATATGTGCTTTTTGCATAATAAAAATAGATAGATATACCGGGAGGCTAATGTGATTGGCTATACAATAGGGAACGTAGAGTCCCACCCGATTATTGCTGTAGACTGCCTGTCTTCAACTGCTCAGCACGAGATATCCAAAACAATTCGCAAGGCGTTTATTTTGCTGACAGCTTATATGCAGGAAACCGGGACCATGCCGATGGGGCCTGCTGTTACGCTGTATCATTCTATTGATGAAGAGCAGGCGCATTTTTCACTTGGTTATCCGGTTGCCGAGGCTGACCTTCAAAAGGTGAAAGATGGCATCAAGGTGGTTTATATACCGGGTGGAAAAGTTGCCAAGGCAGTGCATCAGGGGCCTTATTCGAGCATGTTTCAGACCTATGTGGAAATCTATGAGAGAATGCGGGAGGCCGGTCTGGAGCACAGAGGAGCGGCATGGGAAGTGTATCTGAATTCCTCAGGGCAGACGCCTAAAGAGGAGATGCTGACTGAGATCTATATCAGCGTACATTAGGGCAGGAGAAGAATGTCCTGAGCCGCTGATTTCACGAAGTACGAAGCCTGCTATTCAGCGGCTTCTTTTGTCATGTCTTTACTCTTGTCTGCTTTCTGATCAATATTGTGGTGGATCATACCTTGCTCATGGTCAAC
Source organism: Methyloligellaceae bacterium (assembly GCA_050633205.1). Taxonomy (GTDB): domain Bacteria; phylum Pseudomonadota; class Alphaproteobacteria; order Rhizobiales; family CBDHHC01; genus CBDHHC01. The sequence goes on from JBOEGA010000029.1 coordinate 1,343, forward strand.
CTTCAGCGGCGTTACCCCCGGCTCAACAAGACCTGCGGAGATAACCAGCTTTGCTGCTTCCTCAACTGTCATATCAAGGATTTTAATATCTCTTCTTGGTACGAACAGAAGAAAACCAGATGTAGGGTTTGGTGTTGTTGGCAGGAATACACTCAGCAACTCATCACCGATTTCGTGCTTATAGTTACCAATCTCGCCTGCGGTTTCCTTGGAAATAAAGACAACGGCATACAATCCGGGGCGCGGATATTCGATCAGGCCAACAGTTTTAAAGCTGTTACCACTGCTGGTCAGGACTGTTTCAAAGATCTGCTTCAATGCGCTGTAGACGTTCCTCAGGACAGGCATACGGCTCATTATCGATTCACCGTAGCTGATCAGTGTCCGTCCAAACAGATTTGCTGTGAGAGCGCCTATGAACATCAATACGAAGATGGCAATGAACAGACCAACACCCGGCACAGAGAAATCAGGCAGCCTGATATCAAAGTTGTTAAGAAAGAAGTGCTGGACCCAGGCTTCAGGCTTGTAACGGGTAGGAAGGTATGGTTGTACCCAACTGTCGATGAAGTCAATAAACCACCAGGCTGCATAGAGCGTAATCAGCATCGGACCGACTACGATCAACCCTGTCAGCAAGTAGGTTCTCAGTCTGGAAATAAGCCCGGCAGGCTTTTTCTTCGATGCTTTGGTAAGCTTTTCCAGAGTTGAGTGTTTTCCCTCTGATCCTGAACTGTCTGAACCCATATTATCGCCTGACGCATTATTGCTATCATTACCCATAAATACCGCAGCCCCCATTTTGACGACTCACCACAGACGAATATAGCTCAAAAAGGTGAACCCTCAATAACCGACTCAATTGTCATTATTTTTTATGCTTTAAAATATAGGGGCACAATGCAGGAATTACAGGGGTGTTGTAATAAAAAAGATGAAGTTATACGTATGTTTTTTATATCACAAAATGTGACATTGATGATTTATTAAGCAATTCTGCAAAAAACACTCACCTTACAACTAAAAAACAATCCAAACCTTGTTGTTTAAAAGTATTACACAATTGAAGAGTGCTCAATTTATCAGAAAATGGTCCAATCTGTATACGAACAACAGATTTGCTACCGCCCAGATTTACTGTCTGGAAGTCAGGGCTCTGGTTTGAAAGCAGAGAGCTATGTTCAGCAACCAGCTTTGACCAAGCAGCTCTTGCGTCATTTTCTGAACTTACTGCTGCAAGTTGAAGGCGGTACCTGCCAGAACCTGCGCCAGCAGATGTATTAAAGCTTCGTCTTTGCTCAGTTTTTTGCTGAGGACGGCTTTCCGGCTGATATCTGGCCTGTCTTTGAATTGGACGGCTCTCAACCTTGCGTGCATTTGAATCAAACAGGCTACGGTAATTTCCGTCAGAAGATGTGGAGCGTGCCTGTCTGGCTACGGGTTGCTGCCTTTCCTGTCTTACAATACGGGCAGGTTGCTGTTGCCTTACCGGATTTGACGACACTGAGGCACCCCAGCCCTGAGTAACCGCAGGTTTGTTTCTTCTTTCCTGGCGGGCGAAGCTACCGGAAGATGATCCTGTTGCCTGTTGCTGCGGCACCTGGCGACGTTGTGTATTGACAGGTCTGTTATTACTAACCGAGCTTACACTTGATATAGTGGTTCCACCAGTGCCTGAAGCGCGGATATCATTTTCTGCTCTCGCAACAAGCCCTACGGCCTTATAAGCTCTGGCACGCGCAATGAGAATTTTACTTTTCAGGTCCGGTGGGTTCTTTTTAAAGAACAGTGCATTGGAAAAGTCAGCAATACTGCGCGCTGGCTCATTTTTACCATTATAGGCTACACCCCGGTAGTAATAAGCTTTGGCTGTATCTTCAGGAGATAACCCTCCTGATCCCAGCGCTTTTGAGAGGTGATCAATAGCCTGCGCATATTGCTTTGAAGCAATCGCACTCACGCCTGCTTTAAGATAGGCTTCATCATTCGCCTTTGCATTAAACAGGGGGAATATAAACAGACACGTGAAAACCAACGCAAAAAATAACAATGTCGATGAATGGGAAGTCCGGGTTATTTTAAACATAGCCAAAGTTGCATCTATCCGTTGGTTAATTCGTTTGGGTAGAATTACTCTTAGACAGCTTTAAATGACTGTTCTAAATGAAAAATACTACCCACACACGCTAATTTTAAAATGCCTGATAGAGTAGCAATAGCAAAAGAATCAGGCAAATAATAGACTGTTTATCATTATTCCACTGTAACCGACTTTGCCAGGTTTCTTGGCTGATCAACATCAGTACCCATAAAGATAGCTGTGTAATACGCCAAAAGCTGAACCGGCACCGCATAAACAAGTGGATTGGTAAATGCATGCATTGTTGGCAATCTAATGATTGACAGCAATTCGCAATCTATATCTTCTCTTGCAATATCCGTTAACAGAACGATTTTACCATCCCGCGCAGCGACTTCCTGCATATTAGAGATTGTTTTATCAAACAATTCGTCTTTCGGAGCAACGACTACTACAGGAACATTCTCGTCTATTAATGCTATCGGTCCGTGCTTAAGTTCTCCAGCAGCATATCCTTCTGCATGAATATATGAGATTTCCTTGAGCTTCAGCGCCCCCTCCAGTGCCAGCGGATAGTTAATGCCACGGCCCAGATAGAGAACATCCCTTGCTTTAGAAAGGCGGTGAGAAAGTTTTTCATAGTCCTTTTCCTGCTTAAGAACTGATGTGATATGGCGGGGAACCTCGATTAATGCCTCAACAAGTTCCTGCTCAAGCTCATCACTTATTGTGCCACGGGCTTTACCGATGGCAATAGCCAGACAAGCAAGCACTGCCAGCTGACATGTAAATGCTTTTGTTGAAGCAACGCCAATTTCCGGACCAGCAAGAATTGGCAGGATCATATCAGACTCTCTGGCGATTGAAGATTCCTGTACGTTAACCACAGACAGAATACTTTGCTCGTTCTGCCTGCAGTAGCGAAGAGATGCGAGAGTATCTGCAGTTTCACCTGACTGAGAAATAAAGATGGACAAGCCATTTACCGGTAAAGGAGCTTCTCGATAACGAAACTCGGATGCTACATCAATCTCAACCGAAACTCTCGCCCAGCGCTCAAACCAGTACTTGGATACCAGCCCCGCATAATAGGCTGTACCACATGCGGATATTGTTATTCGGTCTAAGGATTTCAGGTCAAAAGGAAAGTCAGGCATTTTTACTTTTTTGTTTGCCATATCAAGGTAATTAGCCAGAGTATGTCCAATAACTTCAGGTTGCTCGTGGATTTCCTTTGACATGAAGTGCCTGTGGTTTCCCTTATCTACCATCATTGCTGTGACAGAAGATTTTTGCATCTTGCGGGTTACACTATTTCCCTCGGCATCAATAATTTCCAGTGAAGTACGAGTGAGGACAGCCCAGTCACCATCTTCCAGGTAGGTGATATTATCTGTGAACGGGGCTAAAGCAATCGCATCAGAGCCAATATACATTTCCCTATTGCCGTGGCCTATTGCCAAAGGGCACCCCTGACGTGCAGCAATCATCAGGTCGTCATGGCCTTTGAATATGATTGCAAGGGCGAATGCACCTTCCAGTTTTTTTAATACTTCCGCTACGGCCTCTTTCGGAGAGCTTCCTTTTTCAAGACATCCGGTAAGAAGATGGGCAATTGTTTCTGTGTCTGTATCGGTTTGAAACTCAATACCACCTGCAGTCAGCTCTTCCTTCAGGCTGGCATAGTTTTCAATGATGCCGTTGTGAACAAGCGCGACTTTTTCAGTCATATGAGGATGGGCATTCCGTTCTGTCGGAGCGCCGTGAGTAGCCCAGCGCGTATGACCAATGCCCATTTTACCTTCCAGGGAAGAGGCAGATAAACGCTGTTCCAGATTGCGGAGTTTTCCTTCGGCCCTCAGGCGAACCAACTCTCCGTTCTCCTGCGTTGATATTCCCGCGGAATCATAGCCACGATATTCAAGCCTTTTCAAAGCATCCACAAGAAGTGGTGCTACAGGCTCCTGCCCAAGAATTCCAACAATTCCACACATATCAGCAAGTCTCCAGTGTTGGATGAAACAGCATCCGTTTGTTTGTAAATGACCTTAAAAATTACTTTTATTTTTTCTGTTCAGCCTTCTCAGCTTCTTTTCTGGATCTGTATTTTGGTGCCCAGCCTTCCCGCTCAATCTGTTCTGAGCGCGATAATCCAAGAGCGTCTCCAGGCACATCTTCCGTTATCACACTGCCTGACCCAATATATGCACCATTTCCAATTTTAACCGGAGCAACCAGAGCCGTATTGGATCCGACAAACGCATTTTCTCCGATATCGGTTTTATGCTTTAAAAAACCGTCATAATTGCAAACAATCGTGCCTGCGCCAATATTTGCACCTGCTCCGACGCGGGTATCACCTATATATGACAGATGGCTGACTTTTGCTCCAGCTTCCACGACTGATTTCTTGATCTCGACAAAGTTTCCGATTTTTGCATTTTCACCAATGTCAACATCCGGTCTCATTCGGGCGTATGGTCCAACTACGGCACCTCGACGAATAATGCTTTTTTCAAAATACGAAAAGCCTCTGATATGAGCATCGTCCTCGATTGTTACCCCGGGAGCAAACACAACATTTGGCTCAATGATGACATCACGGCCAATTCTGGTGTCGTAGCTGAAATAAACCGTCTCCGGGGCCTGAAGAGTTGCACCCTGCTCCATGGCGTTCCGGCGCATACGGTTCTGCAGTATTTTCTCGGCTTCAGCCAGTTGCACACGATCATTGATACCCTGAACTTCTTCTTCATCACAGGTCAATGCAGTAATAGACAAGCCGTTCTTACGTCCAATTTCAATGGCATCAGGAAGGTAATATTCGCCCTTTGCGTTATCGTTATCTATGGCTTCCAGAAGACCCAGCATATGTTCCGAGCGAAATGCATAAACACCACTGTTGCAAAGGTTAATTTTCAGCTCTTCCTCACTGGCATCTTTATGTTCACGAATGGCTGCGAGGTTGCCACTCTCATCAAGAAGAAGACGACCATAGCCTGTGGGGTCTGCGGCTTCAAAACCCAGAACAGCAATATCTGCTCCCTTATCCAATGCATCTGTAAGTATTTTTATTGTAGACGGCACAAGCAAAGGTGTATCACCGTAGAGCACAACCACATAACCTTTAAAGCTTTCCAGTGCCTGCCTTGCGGCCAAAACAGCATGTGCTGTTCCTAACTGCTCTGTCTGAAAAAAAGTATCTATGCGGCCGGAATGACCACTAACGACATCGCGAACATGTTCTGCGCCATGGCCTAATACAACTGCCTGCTGGCTGGCACCAGCATCTTTAGCTGCCTCAATGACGTGACTTACCAGTGGCCGCCCAGCAATCTGGTGAAGCACCTTTGGTAAATTGGACTGCATACGTGTTCCCTTGCCAGCAGCCAGTATGATTGTCATTAAAACATTTTGCGTCATCGTTCTCTTCTTTGTTCTTTATGCGATGTGAGTTGGACCAGCCAAACTATTAGGCCGTCAGAATTCCAGCGTCAAACTCTATTAACAAACCCTTACCCCGATGCCCCTGTTATTTATTGGTATCAGACAATACCAATTCGTGCGTTTTTCAAAATCAAAGTTTTTTACAGATCATTACGATATCTACAAACACTATTCAACGAACTAAACTTCTGTAAAAAACAAATAAAACTGATGAATATTCAAATATATACCCACGTCCTTTAATGAAAAAATGTAATTTAACATTTATTAACCTTTGCGAATAATAGATTTTCTCATCTTATCCCCGTATAGTTATTATTGATGAGATCCATTTTATTGACGTTATTCGAAGACTCACTCATGCATATAGTGTGCAATATATATTTCCTGTTTTGCTTACTACAATGAATATCGCACATAATGTTGATCTCTCAGGAAAAGTGATCCGCGATGCAGGCAAAACAAACTTCAGGAATATCTATTAAACTTTCCAGTCCAATCGAAGTCTATCGGTTTGGCTGGATGTTGCTTGCGGGTACTTCTGCCATTTATCTGTTTTTTATAGTCGTGAGAAGTGGTCTTGGCCTCAGCTTCGAGTTGTCTCCTCAAGAACTTCACAACCGAACTGCAAGTATGCAAAGAATGCAGACCGGAGCAGTGTCCCGCACCAATAACCGGCAACAGGTTTATTCTGCGAGTCAGAAACAGGCAGCATTAACCTCGCGCCAGAGTGCACAAAGGACCGTTGCGTTAAGCAATCGCTCGCAGGAGTTCCAGCCTTCCAATCAAGCTGTACAACGGCAGCATTACCAACATACAGTTCCTCAAACTATACCTATGCATAAGGCGAACCTTCTTGTTTCTCCTGAAATGCGGACTCAAAGGCAAAATGCTGCTTCTCAGAGAAACGGTATTCAAAACAATCGCCAGCCTGCAAATAACCCGAGAATTCGAACAGTACATATTCGGCAGCAACCTCAGAAAACCCCGGTGGTACAGGGGAATTTTATAAGCAATGCCGGGTATGCCCAGGGCTTTGTGCAGGACTTGCAGTTTCATACGGATAGTAAATCGCAAGCACAGCCCCGAAAAAATATAAGGAATATTCGGCAGGCAAGGGCTCTATACGGTGTTCGTCTGGCTCAGGCGCGTAGTGTAAGTGATATTCGCAAACACTGGGCCCGCCTGAACTCTAAATATTTCAAGATGCTGCGCCCTCTTAATCCTCTGATATTTAAGGTCAATACCGGAGATCAGTATCCTGTTAAACTGATTGTGGGGCCGTTTCAGTCTCCGGAGAGTGCCATTAAATTCTGTGCCCGTTTAAAGACGACGTATGATTGCAATCTCAAACGTTATATGGGAACCCCTTTATAAACCCCACTGTCCAGACAAGTGTAATGGCTCATTTGCACTGCACCTGACAACTGGCTTTGCCGGGGCGGCCTGTTCCAAAAAGCTGCACACCGAAGCAGCGTTTTGTTTTTCTGTTTCGCGCAACCCCCACACCGGTTGCACTCCATGAACGGATGAGCATGTTTTTTCTGTGAACAGGAGAGTTTTTCCAGCCGACCAGAGATGCTGTCAGAAACTGTCCTGGGGTACAGATATCCCTGCCCTGAAAATAAAGAATATTTTCTCCCACAAATTTATAGTTTCTGATTTTTCTAACTGTTTTTGTAACAACAGAACCGTCTGCGCGGCGGTGTTTTGTAACTATTTTTTTAACTGTCTGACGGCGAGGCTTATATCCAGCGGCAAGGGCGCGTGCTGTTGGTGTTCGCCCATCAGATTCATGACCGAAATTTGACGGGTTCTTTGCTGTAATATTATTGGCAAACCAGTTTGCATATTGCTGTGCAGCTCTTTGCAGGTCTGTGTCTCTGCGCATACATGACAATCCGTTCTGCTGACGGAACGCGTTGACTTTATTCATCAGACGGCATTTCAGCCTGGCTGAGTAACCACCAGCGTCTGCTTCTGTGAGGTGTAAAAATGAAAGGCAGATAAAACTGAATATAAAAGTACAGCTCAGGAGTTTTTGAGCTCGAATCATTGTTATTGCTCCATGATTTATAATTTAGCGCGGGTATTATTCGGGAAGTTTAGGTAAATTATGTCAAAGTCAGGGTTTAATGATCTTCTGCACAATATGTGTGGTCAGAAATCACTTCAAGCACGTGACAACCTGCTACGGTTCCTCCTTCGCATTCCTTAATCATGCGTTTGAGTTCGTCACGCAAGCGGGAGAGTTTTCCGATTTTCAGTTCAACTGCTTTGAGATGTTCTGCTGCTATTTTATCTGCATGGTTACAGTTTTTCTCCGGGTGTTCACTTAAATCAAGAAGTTCACGAATAGCGTCTACGGAAAAACCCAGATCTCTGGCATGACGAATGAAAAGAAGGCGATCCAGATGATTCTGATCATATCTGCGCTGATTTCCCGAGGATCTTTCAGGTTCCGGAAGCACGCCTATTTCCTCATAATAACGGATTGTAGGAATTTTAACTCCGCTGCGTTCAGATAATTTTCCGATACTAATCATCATTTTCCTCTTGAACCTCTAGTGGCTAGAGAGACTATATTCATGATCAGACAGAAATCAAGGAGGAAGATTATGGGTGCGAATTGCGGCCATCACGCTAAATTTGACGGGGTTTCCCCTGAATACCGCCGCAGGCTCTGGATTGTTATAGCCCTGAATGCCAGCATGTTTCTGGTTGAAATGCTTGCCGGGCATCTGGCCGGATCTATGGCTTTGCAGGCGGATGCTCTGGATTTTTTTGGTGATGCGCTGACCTATGGCATATCGCTTGCGGTTATTGGTGCCTCTATACAGGTTCGTTCTACGGCTGCCTTTGCTAAAGGTATAAGTCTGCTGTTAATGGGTTTATGGGTTTTTGGCTCAACGGTTTATCAGGTGATGGTCATTGGCGTACCTCAGGCCGGGGTTATGGGGGTTATCGGGTTTATGGCACTTTTAACAAATGTGGCGAGTGTTCTGTTGCTGGTGAAATACAAGGATGGTGATGCGAATGTGCGGTCTGTATGGCTTTGCTCCCGTAATGATGCGATCGGTAATGTTGCTGTTATGATAGCAGCTCTAGGCGTGTGGGGGACTAATACCGGCTGGCCAGACCTGACAGTTGCAGCCATTATGGCTGGTCTGTTTTTGACATCTGCATGGCAGATATTGAATCAGGCCTGGAGTGAAAGCCGTGAACATGTGGAAGAGGCATGATGTCTAACGATGCTGGCCATAAATGTTTTACATATGCGGGAATATTGCAGAGAGGTTGCTCTCCGCCCTGCAAAGCGGGCATTATTCCACGACGTTACATCTAATCACTGTCATTACATGGCTTGACACACTGCTGTCCGGTTAATGACAGGTGGGGGAGGATTATATTATAGGGTTGAAAGGTCATTTTGATTGTTGTCTTTATGAGGGGGTGTTTTTGGCATACGTGAGGTCGGGGGTTACTGGGTACCAGATATTTTTATGGGGCTTAAGTTTAGGAAGAAATTCAGGCCGTGGCCATAAAAATTCTGGTATGACAGAAGTTGGGTTTGTTGTTTTTTTTGTATTTAGTTTTGTGTGCTTTTTGATTTAGCGTGAATATTTTCCATCATCAGGCGATAGGGGTTTATTTTACGTTATAACTCCAAACCACTGTCATTGCACGGCTTGACCGGGTAATCCAGCAGCCGTTGTCGCTGGTTGTTTTATGACTGCGTTCGCAATTAAAATTCTTGCATTTCAATTTTCTCTTATCCTTTAAACAAACGAAAATATTCCCGCCACCGTAGCCGATGCGAAGTTTTACTTTAGTTCCCCACTCTATCAACAGGGCTGTGCAGAGCGCCTAAGCGCTGCTATCTAGTAGTAATTAAATTGCAGGGCTTAAGCGCTCCGCACGGACG
>JBOEGA010000030.1:0-46099 GCA_050633205.1 Methyloligellaceae bacterium
TGCCTCTGCGAGCCGGTTGGTGGCCTGATAGAGCTCGGCCAGATTGTTGAGGCGGGTGGCCATATTGGGGTGGTCCGGGCCAAGGCTGGCCTCGTCGATGGCAAGCGCGCGTTGCATCAGGGGCTCTGCCTGTTTGTAGTCAGCACGACTATTTAAAAAGTGAGCCGTAAGACCCAATAACAGTGTGGTCTTTGCTGCATCATCACCACTTTCCGGGGCAACATTCAGAACAGGTATAGCATGAGAGAGGTATTTCTGGCACTGAGGCCAAAAATTTGGATCACTACCATCATTGCCTTTCGGCCAGGGAGCTGTGATTAAATCCAGTGCCTTCACAATTATAGCTGGCGCTGTTTCCCCCAACCGCTCCTGCATAACCTCCTGCACCAGTCGATGAATAGACAGTCCTTCAGTACCATCCTCCAATTGACCCGGTTTTATCAGGGAAACCTCTGATAACGTTGCAAGTGCTGTATGCCTTGCAATCGGAGACATAAAGTCTTCGGTAAATAAATCCACCGGAATATCATCAGAAGCCATATAGGCTAACGGACCAAGAAGCTGATCTGCTTCCGGGCAGGGCGGTTTGTTGTTGGCAGCATCGCCCTTTACAATGCTGTCCAGAGCTAATGTGAACGTTGCCCAGACACTTAAGGGATAACCGCCTTTATGGCGGGGCGGTTGTTTAAGCTGTTCCTGATAGTGATTGATATAATCTTTAAAAGCCATACGGCTTGATTTGCAGAATGCTGCCGCCTGTTCCAAAGCCAGAGGCAGGCAGCCCAGTGTTGTTGCAAGTTGTTGGGCACCCTCTTTGTCATCACGTTCCGTACGATCAAGGATAAAGGTGATGGCTTCTTCTTCTGAAAACAGGCCAAGATCAATCTGACTGGCATGACCTTGCCAGTCATTCCAGCGACTGGTCAGCAGAATATGTGCGCCTTTTTCAGGTATTATGCCATTCAATGCAGCCGGGTCTATAATATTGTCATAGATCAGCAACCATGGTTTTTCATATCCGCCCTTTGCAATGGCTTCCAAAGTCATAAGAACAGCCTGTTCACGATCTTCCACCTTGTCGAGACCTGATATCAAGCGTTTACCAAGTTCAATCAGGCTATTGGTCTGGTTCGATGGCGTATCGGCTAATATCCACCACACCCCCTGATAAGCCTGACGGTTTAACCAGCCATATTCCTGTGCCAGCACGGACTTGCCAATACCGCCATGTCCTGAGACGGCAGTTTTTTGTGTTACAGCAATCACTTCACCTGCGAACAGATGTTTTCTGATGTCTTCAAGATCGGTTTCCCGTGCTGTAAAATTGGGAACTGGTTTGATGTCGGAATGAAGAATTGTTTCAGGTTTAATCCACAGGTCCGGCATCGGTCCGGTCATCTGCAACACTGCGCCAGGCTCTATAGTCGCCAGAATAACGTCCGCCAGGGCCTTTTGATTGTCATTGTCCCGAAGGCTCACCAGATCACAGTAGGGGATATTTGCCAACAACCCATCAGGTGCACATTCTCTGATACGAAACGGTATAAGCCGCTCCTGTTCATTAAATATATCATCATGCAGAGCTGTGAAAGCTTCCTTCCGGCAATAATCACTGGCGAGATAATCTGAACTGTAAAGACAAATGACCCGCGCATTTGACCTCAAGGCTATGTCCATCGAATGTGTGAAATCAATGTTGCCGAAATCCTTTTCCTGATGAAAAGTCTTATACCCCCTATCATTCAGGATCTTAGCCACCAGAGCCGCGAATGTTTTGTCTTTGCTGGAGTAAGAGATAAAGAAATCTATGTCAGGAAGGACACCAGGCTGCATTATGAAATCTCGTTGTAAAAATGGTTTAAATAATAGGAGAAATATAGCATTGATTTATTATGGAATGAAGTAGTTTACAGTGCAGTCTGGTGGAAAAGGCCCTTTATAATTTGCCCAGTTTTATTGTTAGATAGAAGTGAAATTATAAAAAAACCTCCTGAGGGAAGCGCTCAGGAGGTTTAGGGGAGTAATTAATTTAGGTGACTACTTTTTACCAGAACGCCGGAATACATCAAAGACAAGATGCAGGATTGCAACGATGATACCAAGAATAGCTAACAGCAACTCTAAGCTCATATAAGCCTCCTTAATCATGAATGTGAAAAAGTTTTGGTAGATACGGGTGAATATTTTCCAGTAAATACCGTGTGATATGGTAATGAATTAAGACTAAAAGTTAATTAAAGAATTTGAATAAAATTCTCTCGGAAAATATAAGGATTTGTTAATATTCACCAAACCCCACTTTGGAAGTGACATCCGAAATTTGGTTGAGATGCACAGGTTGCAATATGCAATGTAGCGGATTCCTACGAATCAGTTTGGTGCCGTCCTTATCCCCTGGATAAACCATCACTGGATGAAATGGTGTTACATTTTGCTGTATGTGAGTTACGTAAAATGGTCTGTATGCTATTAGAAACCTGAAAGACACATGTAGGATATACTTACCACACATCAGGTCCCATGTTTAGTCCCATCCTGGTATTAAAACTGTCAGTTTTATCAGATTTATAAGGAAGCTGCAGACATAAAAAAAGCGCGGAAACCGCGCGATTTACTGGAGGCGACACCCGGAATCGAACCGGGGTACACGGATTTGCAATCCGCTGCGTCACCACTCCGCCATGTCGCCTCTGGTTTTTTTCGTATGAAAAAAGTGTGTGATGAAAAGCTGTTGCGGTAATCGTTGAGATTTCCGAACTGCCTGTCACAATGAAATAAGACAGGCTGTCACTTAAGGCAAGCAAAAATATTAAAATTCCCTGTTTTTTCTTTATTTACGGACTTCCCTTAGCGTTATTTCATATTGTTGTGTTCAGGTGCTGGTAACTTGATGGATTTACAAGTTTAATATGTTATGGTTTACAGATATTTGCGGCGCTTGTCGCTGGCCGTCAGAATCGGGAGAAGATGATGAGTGATATTGAATTGGCGCGTTTGAATATGGTCGAATCGCAGGTGCGACCAAGTGATGTTACCGACCGCCGGATCATGCGTGCGATGTCTGAGCTTCCGAGAGATGAATTTGTTCCGGGCTCCATGAGGTCTATGGCCTATATGGATGAGGATATCCTTATACAGCCCGGGAGTGCTGACAGTGTTGCAAGATATCTGATGGCCCCGCGGATTTTTGCCAAGCTTGTACAACTTGCCGAGGTTGCACCGGGAGATGTGGTTCTGGATGTCGGCTGCGGGAGCGGCTATTCTATCGCCGTGCTATCTCAACTTTGTGAGTCAGTTGTGGGTATTGAGGAAGATCAGGATCTGGTGAACAGAGCTGCAAAAAACTTCTCTGAACTCGGGATTGATAATGCAGTTGTTCTGCATTCAGGCCATAAGGATGGTAAGGCCGATGAGGCGCCTTATGATGTTATCTTTATGAATGGCTGTATTCCAGAGAAGCCTGATGCGTTGCTTGAGCAGCTGAAGGATCGTGGCAGGCTGGTAACAGTCATTGCATCAGGTGGTGTCGGTAAAGCCTATCTGTTCAAACGTGTGGGGGATAATGTGTCCGGAAGGCCTGCATTTGATGCCGCAGTTCCTGTACTTCCGGGGTTTGAAAAAGCTAAAGAATTTGTATTTTAAGGCTCTATTGACCTTTTCAATTCTGTGTTTCGTCCCTATTTTATTGTTTTGCACGATTCCCGAAATAACAGGGGTGTTGTCTTGTGTGATATGTGATATATTCCAGTCAGGTTGACGGGGTGCTATTATGCGTATTTCTTTTTTGAGCTGACCTGAAGTATTATTACATATATTGCGCGGGAGTGTTCAGGAAGAGCAGCGCATAATGTTGTGGGCATTGCAATTGTGCTCCTAAGTTCTTGTGATAAAGTCATAAAAAATGCATATTTTGGTAGATGTTCTATTCCTGCCGTGATTTGTCTATAATGATCGTTGTAACAGAACAGGCGCGTTTAACATATATAATGAGGCGACATGCTTAAGAAATACGAGAATAAGCTGGTAAGAGGCAAAAAATATATAAAAACCCTTACGGTATTCGCTGCAGCGGTATTTACTTTTAATGTTGCTGTTGCCGTAGAAAGTCAGGCGGAAAACCTGAAGGATGCTCTGGCTACTACATATATCAAGAACCCGACCCTGAATGCACAACGAGCCAGATTGCGGTCTACAGATGAAGGTGTATCTATTGCGCGCTCAGGTTTCAGGCCAAAAATTACCGGGAATGCCAGCTATACTTATCAGGAGAGCAGAGGGACAACGACGTCCAAGACCGAAACCAAGGCTTATTCTGTCTCACTTACCCAGCCGGTTTTTCGCGGTTTCAGAACAATTAATACACTTCGCCAGGCTGAAGCTGAAGTGCTTGCCGGACGCGAAGATCTGCGTACAACTGAACAGGATATCTTTCTTCAGACAGTAACCGCCTATATGGATGTTGTAAGAGATCAGGCAATTGTTCGGCTTCGTCAGAATAATGTGAAAGTCCTGACCAAGCAGCTCAGAGCAACAAATGACAGATTTCAGGTTGGTGAAGTTACAAAAACTGATGTTGCGCAGTCTACAGCTCGTCAAAGTGGAGCTGTTTCACAGTTAAGTCTGGCTAAAGCAAATCTTGCATCAAGCAGAGCTGTATATCAGAGGCTTGTAGGGAATATTCCTGGACATCTGAGATCTCCTAACGGCCTTAGAAAATATATTCCCAAGAATATGAGAGTTGCGCTTGAAATCGGGGATGCAGAGCATCCGGCAATTCTTGCTGCAGGTTATCGCGAACAGTCTGCAAAACATGCAGTGAAAACAATCCTGGGAGAGTTGCTTCCGGAAGTGAATTTTGATGCAGGTTATTCTGATTCCCGGACTGGTTCTCTTGTTTCTGAAACTTCTACGCTGACTGCACGTGCCAGTATGCCAATCTATCAGGGTGGTTCTATTTCAGCCCGGGTTCGTCAGGCCAAGCAGACCAGGGTGCAGCGTATGCAGCAGGTAAAAGAAGCCAGCATTCGCATTAAAGCTGAAATCATTGCTTCATGGGGACAATGGGAAGCTTCAAAAGCAGCTCTTATTTCCAACAGATCCCAGGTGGAAGCCAGTAAGACTGCCTTGAATGGTGTGCGCGAAGAAGAAAAAGTCGGTCAAAGAACTGTTCTTGATGTTCTTGATGCAGAGCAGGAGTATCTTGATGCGCAGGTTGCCCTGTCTACGACCAAGAGAGATTATATTGTGGCTGGTTATTCCGTGCTTTCTTCTATAGGAAGGCTGGGAGCAGCTGATCTCAATTTGTCTGTGCCGCTATATGATGCGACCAGATATTATGATAAAGTTAAAGGTAAATGGTTCGGATTCGGAAAATCTCGTATTAGCAAGAGATAGAGAAAACAAGAATTATTGAATAATAATCACAACTTTCCCAGTGTTTGCGTATTGTGTTGTGGATTATATGTAGTATTGAATAAGATATTAGTGAATTCATCTACATTTTTTGTCTAGAAGTAGAATAGATATAACACGTAATACGTAGTTAATACTGGGAGGAGCGGTTGATTGGAGGAGGCACACACCGGATGAGCAATACGGACCAAGCTCCCGAACCGACGATGGATGAGATACTTGCCTCAATACGTCGGATAATTTCTGATGAGCCAACAGATAATCAAAAAGCATCAGAGGGTGACAAGGATTCTGTCGCTGACGATATTGCTCGTGCACTGAGTTTTGATTCCGGTGATGAGCCAGGCGTCATTGGCCTGGACGATGATATTCTCGAACTGACTGAAGTTGTTGCAAAGGATGATCCTGTTTCGAATAACGGTCTTTCAGGAAACGGGATTAATACGTCGGCTGATTCAGTTCCACCTGTTCCTATGGATTTTCAAACAACACCTCCTGCCTTTCCTGAAGAGGGGGATATGGGAGAACATCCGGTGCAGGGATTCGGGGCTGAAGGGCTCAGTGGTAAAGAACTGGGAGCTGATGATTTTCCAGATGATGTTTTTGCCCCCGCTAATGCTGCTGAGCATAGCGGTGAAGACGCGCCTTTTGGTGAAGCACCTGCTGACTTTGGTCAGGAGCCGATTGCAGGTAACGAAGTTTCCGGCGTGAGCATGTCAGCTTTTGATGATCAGGCGATTTTTGCTGATGATGGACTTAATAACCCGGTGCAGAATCATGATGCTGAGTTTTCTGGAAATGAAAGCCTTACATCGCAAGGCTCTGAAACTGCTGTAGATTTGTCTGACAGTGACCAAAGTGCTATGTCAACTGAAGCTGATGATTCTTTAAGGGCAGATGATACGCCGGCGCTGGGTGAAGCCTTAAGCTGGGATTCTCTCGAAGAGGAATTTGGTCAGGACGCTAAAGGTGCTGAAGCGGCAGCAGAAGAGAGTGTCGAACAGGCTCAGGGTGTTGCCGAAGCTGTTGAAGCTTTGACGGGCGCACTTAATGAGGAAGCCTCTCTTGAAGAAGATGAGAATGTAACTTTTGGACAGTTATCTCCTGAGGATAATATTGAGACTGCTCTGGAGCAGGCTATCAGTGATATCGATCCGGAAGCGGGATGGGATGATAATCCGGAAGATGTGCAGAAAGCTTCTATGGAAGAGCAGGTTGTTGCCGAAACTGCTGCCGACCATGAAGCAGAGCTTTCATCAGAAGATGATGGCGGCAGTGATGAACAGGTGATGCAGGCGGCAGATGTTCAGGAGACTGCAGAGGTTGAGGTTGAAGAATCTATTGAGGCTGTTTCGGGTACTGAACCTGCTGATGAGAACAAAGATGAGGCTGAGAACTCTGTAAGCATATCAGCAGAGGAAGAAGAGAAAGCTGAAACTCAGGTACAAGAGGGGATGAGTGAGGATATGGCGTTATCAGAAGCAGCTGTTCAGCAAACTGAAAAAGAAGAGCTGGCAGAAACCCTCTCTGCGGTGAAGGAAAGTGTTGTGCAGGAAGCGACACCTGCCGAGCAGGCCGAAAGTGTTCAGAGTGCACAACAGCAGGCAACATCTGAGCCACAAGTGAGTGAAGTTGTTCCGGTACAGAAACAGGCTCCTTCTCCTTTGCAACAGCAAACGGCCGCTGCAGTAAGTCCGCTTGAGGAAAGCATCAAGGATATGCTGAAGCCAATGCTGAGAGAATGGCTGGACGATAATATGCCGAGGCTCCTTGAGGGCGCTATGAAAGAGCAACAAAAAACAGATCAGAAGAAGTAATTCTGATCTGTTCATTAATTATACTGAATTGCGGGGGAGCTCTCAGTTTAAACTGAAAAGCTTACTCCGCATCCGCAGGCTGCGATTGCATTCGGGTTGTTTACTCTGAATGATGCACCAATCAGATCGTCAACAAAATCCACCTCAGATCCCTGTACATACATGATTGATACCGTATCAATCAGAAGCTTAGCACCGTCTTTTTCAATCAGTACATCTTCGTCGGTCATGCTATCAACGAGGTCAAACTGGTATTGAAAGCCGGAGCATCCTCCGCCCTCTACGCTTAAACGCAGCATGGTCTTATCAGTTTGTGCCGCCATAATTTCGTTGATGCGCTTAGCTGCCTGTGCGCTAAGAGTGATATTATTTTCGGTCATCGGTAATGTCAGATCTTTCACCTGTTTTCAAATCAGCCTGCAGAATAGCAGAATTCTGTTTTAGATATGCAAATTAAATGGCAAAGCGTTTAATTCAACGAGTTCTTATGTTTATCCATGTATAAGAATGTAAGATCTGTTACGGATATGTCAAATCCAGTGACTATATATCTTTGTGATTGTCAGTGAAAGGTCATCATGTGGGATTTCATGTATCAAAAAGGTTAATGAATCTGGCTCCTTATGCTTCCAAGGTTGCTGATTGCCGGGGGCGCCTGATTTCCGAGCAGGAGAGTGAAACGCGTACCCCATTTCAGAGGGACCGGGACCGGATTATCCATTGCAGTGCGTTCAGGCGTCTGAATTACAAGACACAGGTTTTTGTTTTTCATGAGGGGGATCATTACCGTAGCCGCCTTACGCACAGTCTGGAAGTCGGGCAGATTGCGCGGACGATTGCACGTTACCTCAGTCTGGATGAGGATCTGGCAGAAACTCTGGCGCTGGCTCATGATCTGGGACACCCGCCATTCGGACATGCCGGGGAGCGTGCTCTCAACAAAGTCATGAAGGATTATGGTGGTTTTGATCATAATGCACAAAGCCTCAGGGTTGTTACGTTTCTTGAGCGGAAATATGCGGAATTTGACGGATTGAACCTGTCCTGGGAAACTCTCGAAGGGCTGGTCAAGCATAATGGTCCATTAACCGGTGCTGAAGGCGAGCCTATTGGCGGTTATGAAAGTTCGGGTATCCCGGGAATTATTCTTGATTATCAGGAGAAGCAGGATCTGGAGCTCGGAAGTTTTGCCTCTGCTGAAGCGCAGGTTGCAGCCGTTGCTGATGATATTGCCTATAATAATCATGACCTTGATGATGGATTGCGTGCCGGGCTTATCAAGCTTGAGCATCTAGCAGAGATGCCAATTACATCGCGTTTGCTGGATGAGATACAACAGAAATATCCCAACCTGGAGGCTGAACGGGGGATCTATGAGCTTAACAGGCGTCTGATCACTTTGCTGGTCAATGATGTTCTGGAGGTTGGCAAGTCCCGTTTTGAAGAATTTGCTCCGCAATCTGTTGAGGATATCAGGCAGGCGGATCAGTCCTATATTCAGTTTTCCGAGCAGGTAACCGAGGAGCTGGATGCTCTTCGTTTCTTTTTAATTTCGTGGGTTTACAGGGATGTCAGAGTCGAGCGGATTATGAGTGATGCGGCTCAGATCGTACGGGATCTGTTTGAACTCTTTATGCAAAACCCTGAAAAATTACCTAAAATCTGGGCGGATGGAGTAACAGGGGCGTGTGAGGAAGACAGAGCCCGGCTGATATGCGATTTTGTGTCGGGAATGACTGACAGGTTTGCAATTAATGAACATCGCAGATTGTTTGACGTGACGCCCGATTTGCGTTAGGCCCTTTCTTAAAGAATTCACCAACATTCCGGGGCTGACCCTGATTGTTGCAAGAGGCGGCTCTAAAACGCCAAGATCGGGTTATTTTGTTAAAATGAACATATTCTCAGAGTTTGAAAGCAGGATTTTAAAGGTTGTTCAGCAACTTAAGGAAGAAGAAGTCCTGAGTGCGGAAATTGAAGTCAACGGGCTTAGTGTTGAGCCAACCAAAGATCCGGCGCATGGAGATATTGCGTCGAATATTGCTATGGTACTGGCAAAAAAAGCAAAAATGAAACCACGCGACCTGGCTGAAAAAATTGCTTCAAAACTTGAGAGTGACCCACTTGTCCGGCAGATCGATATTGCAGGTCCCGGCTTTATTAATCTATGGCTTAAAACAGAGTTCTGGCAGGAAATAGTGAAAGCTGTCCTGGAGGGCAGTCGGGAATTTGGCAGGTCGGAAGTTGGTAAAAATCAACCTGTTAATGTGGAATATGTTTCAGCCAATCCAACTGGTCCGATGCATGTTGGCCATTGCCGGGGGGCAGTCTTCGGTGATGCTCTGGCAAATCTGCTGGATTTTGCAGGTTTCGATGTTACACGGGAATATTATATTAACGATGCCGGTGCCCAGATTAATGTTCTGGCTCAATCAGCATTTTTACGTTACCGGGAAGCGCTGGGAGAAGATATCGGAGAAATTCCTGAAGGCCTGTATCCGGGAGACTATCTTGTACCCGTGGGAGAAGCACTTGCGAAGGTGCATGGAGACAAGCTCCTCAAAATGGAAGAGGAAGAGTGGCTTCCCATCGTCAAGAATTTTTCGATAGATGCCAATATGGACACTATCCGTGAAGATCTTTCCGCTCTTGGTATCAAGCATGATGTTTTCTTTTCCGAGCGTTCTCTGATACAGGGCGACAAGGATGAGGTTGCGGAAACCATTAACTGGCTTCGGGAACAGGGCATTGTTTATGAAGGGCGTCTGCCACCACCAAAAGGCAAATTACCGGATGACTGGGAAGATCGTGAGCAGACTTTATTCAAGGCGACTGACTTTGGTGATGATGTTGACCGGGCTTTGATTAAATCAGACGACAGCTACACGTATTTCGCGTCTGATATGGCTTATCATAACAACAAGTATAAACGTGGTTTCCAGAGCATGATTAATGTCTGGGGAGCTGACCATGGCGGATATATCAAACGTATGGATGCCGCAGTTAAGGCGTTGACTGCAGGTAAGGGTGATCTGGATGTAAAAATCTGCCAGATGGTTAACCTGCTGAGGGCTGGTAAGCCTATCAAGATGTCAAAACGGGCTGGTACTTTTGTCACTTTGAGGGATGTTGTGGATGAAGTAGGCTCTGATTCGGTCAGATTTATGATGCTTTACCGTAAGAATGACGCGATGCTGGACTTCGATTTCGATAAAGTTGTTGAACAATCACGGGATAACCCGGTGTTTTATGTACAATATGCACATGCGCGAATTTTTTCTGTGTTTAGAAATACACATAAAATCTTCCCGGAAATAGGGGAAGAAGGTCAGAATACGGACTGGTCCAATGCTCATCTCATTGATAGTAAAGAGGAAATTTCGTTAATTCAAAAGCTCGCTCAATTTCCAAGGCTTATCGAATCTGCATCTGTGTCTCATGAGCCACACCGTGTTGCTTTTTATCTTTATGGTCTTGCCAGTGACTTTCATGCAATATGGAACCTAGGCAAAGAAGTGCCACAATTGCGATTTATTAAAGAGGACGAGAGAGAATTGACTATAGCGCGCATGGCGCTGCTCAAAGCTGTCGCTACAGTTTTAGATTCCGGGCTCAAAATCCTTGGCGTTAAACCTGTAAAGGAAATGCACTAGACATATGTGCAGCCATTTGGTTATTTGAGCTTCATATTTTCCATAATGGAGATATGTTCAGGTCGATTCTCTGAAAAAAGGGGGATATTTATGTCCAATAATGATGATAACAATGGAATTCCTGATCGCCCCAGCTTTTTGAGTGGCGGCAGAATTGGTGAACATCAGTCATATGGGCAAAATCCTAAAGGGGATGAGCAGGGTTATATGCCACCTGTTCGTCCAGAACCAAAAGATCAGAGTGAGTATTCTCAAGTGGGTGGAAAACGAAATTCTAATCAGCCTTATTCTTCAGGGCAGCAGCAGAACCCAGGTTATGGTCAGCCAGGGCAATCACCTTTAGATAATCAGGGGTATCCTTCTGACGGTCAGGGTGATTATGGTCAGAGTCCGTATAATCAGGGCGGAGCCGGCGGTTATGGTCAGGGAGGTGGATACTCTGATTATCAGCAGGGTTATGGGCAATCCTCTCAGGAAGGTTACAGCGGGCAGCAGCAATATCAGGATGCTCAGGGAGATGGTTATGGTGGATACCAGCAATCATCCTATGATCAATCCGGTTATGCCTATCCAGGCGGGCAAAATGAAGGATATAATTATGGTGATCAGGGGTATAATGATCAGCAGGGTGCTGAGGATACTTCTTTTCTGAATAATGAATATCCGGATGATGGATATCAGGAGCAGCGCCCGAAAAAAGGTAAGTCCCCACTTATGCTTGGTGCGCTTATGGCTATCCTTCTTGCCGGTGGTGGTGTCGGGTATGCGTATACAAATGGCATGTTTGCGATTGGTGAGAATTCTGCAAATCTTGCCAGCACCAATCCACTTGTTATTTCAAGGGACAGAACCCCGGTGAAAGAGCGTCCTGTGGAAGCCGGCGGTACAAATGTTCCTCATAAGAATAAAGAAATTTACGAGCGTTTGTCTGGTCAGCCTGCAAATAACTCTGATCAGGATACCCGTTTAAGATCCAGATCCGAGAGAGTTAATGATACCGGTCAGGATTCAGGCAGTGTTCCCGGTCTTTCAGTTGCCTCTGAAAACTCAGACAGACCGAATAAGGTTGCCGTCAGGACTATTAAAATTATTCCTGTGACACCTTCAGGTGGGGTTGGTTCTTCGAATAATGATCAGGTTCCGGGGCTGGCTGTTGCTACAGGTGGTTCTGATTCCAGCGTCAACCAAAGACCAAGAGATCCGGGGATTGCGAGCCAAACTTATTCTTCTGTGAACCGTTCTGAAAACAGTGGCACGAGCAGTATTGGAGAGCCTCAGCAACCAATTCGTAAAGTGGAAGACCGCCAGCGCATTGAACCTGAAACGAGACCTGTTGAGAGAGAGAGCTCAAATCAAAGAGTCGCTTCCTTACCTGATCAGAGCCGTTCGTCAAATACACGTTCTTTGCAATCTCCCAGCTCTAACGTCAATGAAATAGCCGGTAACGGTTTTGTGGTTCAAATAGCTGCAAGGCGGGAACATTCTGATGCTCTGGAAGCTTTTGTGGATATGCAGCAGAAATATCCGGGTATTCTCAGTGCTATGAGACCGTTTATTCAGCGTGCTGATCTTACAGCTAAGGGCAAGGGTATCTGGTATCGTCTGCGTGTTGGTCCTGTAAACAGTAAACAGGCTGCTACGGAAGTCTGTGAGCAACTTAAATCCCGTGGTTATAAAAGTTGTTTTGTGCCGCGGCAGTAGTGTTATATTGATCTCAGAAATCAATATAACAGAATCTGGTGAAACGGACTAAATGACATTAAAAGCATTCATTACAGGATGCGCGGGAACAGAACTAAGCCCGGAAGAACGGGCTTATTTCGCGTATCACAGGCCTTGCGGTTTTATTCTTTTCCAGCGCAATTGTGAAAATCCTCAACAACTTAAAGCTCTTATAGATTCTGTACGGGATGCTGTGCAGGATGATAAACTGCTTGTTCTTGTTGATCAGGAAGGCGGGAAGGTTGCCCGACTTAAACCTCCGCACTGGACTGACTTTCCTTCCGGACTTACTCTTGGGAATATATACCGGGATAAAAAGGATGAGGGGCTGGAAATTGTTAGCAAGATAAGCCAGTTGCTTGGGTCTGAGCTTTATTCTCTCGGTATTAATGTGAATTGTGTGCCGGTACTGGACATACCTGTGGCAGGTGCTCATGATATTATAGGGAGCAGAGCTTATGGCGATAATGCCCATGATATCATTGAGGTTGCCAAAGCGGTTATCGCCGGACACAGGAATGCCGGCCTACTACCGGTTATCAAGCATATACCAGGACATGGACGAGCCGGATCTGATAGTCATGAAGAGTTGCCGGTTATTGAAACTGATCTTGAGACCCTGCGTTCCACAGATTTTATTCCTTTCAAAGCTTTGAATGGCGAATTGCTTGGTATGACAGGACATCTGTTGTTGCCAGAGCTTGATAAAGACAATCCGGTCAGTACTTCAGGTAAAATTATTTCAGAAATTATCCGCCAGGAAATTGGATTTGATGGCCTGCTGATGAGTGATGACCTCAGTATGGAAGCACTGGATGGCAATATGACGGAACGTACCGCAGGGGTGATAGCTGCCGGATGTGATGTGGCGCTGCATTGTAATGGTCATTTTAATGAGATGGAAGAGGTCGCTGCAGCAAGTCCGGTTCTTGAAGGAAAGGCACTGGACAGGTTGAACACGGCAAAAGAGGCATTATGTCAGCCCAAAGACCTTGATAAAGAGCAAATCAGTGCATGGCTAGATGAACATTTGCATGATTATGCGTGAATCAGTGTAGTGTAAAAATCTAAATTCAGGTGAGGCAGTAGCGTAAAAGAATCCTGTAACAAGAGAGATTTGTAAATGGCGGGTGCAGAACAGGTTGCAGAGTATTTCGAAGTCGGAAACGAAGAGCAGAAAACTACGGCCAAACCAATGTCTGACACAACTGAGACCGAAAATAATCCCAATAAGAATGATGAAGAGCTGCTCATCATTGATGTTGACGGGTTTGAGGGGCCATTAGACCTGTTACTGACGCTTGCTCGTTCCCAGAAGGTTGATCTTACGAAGATTTCCATTCTGGAGCTTGCACAGCAGTATCTGCTGTTTGTATCCGAGGCGCGCAAATACAGACTGGAACTTGCGGCAGATTATCTTGTTATGGCTTCCTGGCTTGCTTTTCTTAAGTCAAAGCTGCTGCTGCCACCTGAAGAGAAAGATGAAGACGGTCCTACGGGTGAAGAGCTTGCTGCTCTTTTGACTTTTCGTCTTCAGAAGCTTAATGCCATGCGTGAAGCTGCTGCAAAAATTATGAACAGGAAGCGGTTGGGACGGGATGTGTTCGCCAGAGGGATGCCCCAGAATGTCCGTGTAATCAAGACACCTGAATTTCAGGCTGAAACATATGAACTCCTAAAAGCGTATGCTTTACAAAGACAGAGGAAATCTGTTGTTTCTGTAAAACTTGGTGGCCGTACTGTCTGGTCCATAAAGCGGGCGAGAGAGCGTCTTGACCAGCTTCTCGGGACAACTGCCGAGTGGTTTCCAATGGACAGGTTTCTTTCTGAGTTTGAAGAGAATTCGGAACTGTCCAGAACTGCTACTGCGAGTACGTTCGGTGCCAGTCTTGAGCTTGCCCGTGAGGGGGATATTGAGATAAAACAGTCTCAGGCTTTTGCGCCCATATATGTACGCCGTAAAACGGATACGGAAGAATAGAATGATCCCTGTACCTTGTGTGCAAGGCGATAGCTGACAAATTATGACAGATCAAACCGAAAATAACGAAGCAGAAACAACCGGGACTACCGAGAGTTCAGAAAAACAGGAAAACAGTTTTTCAGGTAATGTGACTGCTTTGCCTTCTGCTAACCGTGGGGACAAGTTACGTATTCTGGAAGCACTTCTGTTTGCAGCTTCCGAGCCTCTGGATACAGCTACCCTGTCGAAGCACATGTCTGAAGACGATAACCTTGAGGCATTACTGGATGAGTTGAAGACAATATATGCCAACCGTGGGGTTAATCTGGTAAAGGTCTCGGGGCGCTGGGCGTTTCGTACTGCCGAAGATCTTTCCTATCTGCTTGAACAATATGCTGTTGAGCAAAAAAAGCTATCCAAGGCAGCATTAGAGACATTATCTATTATCGCTTACCATCAGCCGGTTACCCGTGCCGAGATCGAAGAAATCAGAGGGGTGAGTACATCCAGGGGAACGATTGATGTTCTTATGGAAACGCAGTGGATCAGAATGCGTGGACGACGCAAGTCACCGGGGCGTCCGGTAACATATGGGACCACTCCCCAGTTCCTTGAGCATTTTGGTTTTGAGAATGTACGCGATCTGCCGGGTTTGAAAGAATTGAAGGGGGCTGGCTTACTGGACAATAACCTTCCGCCGGGTTTCTCCATTCCCCGCCCTGATGATTCAACACTTCTGACTGAAGATGAAGATCCGATGGAAGATGAAGAGCTTGAGCCGCTGGAGATTGATGAACCTGAGGATAAAAAAACCGAGAAGGTATAATTTCTGCTTTCAGTCCCTGTATTCACCCGCCAGGTTCTGACCCTGGAAATGCTGCATGAAATGGACGTATCTTATGGTGCCAAAGCCTGAACAAGTAAATGCTGCCAGTACCAAGAAATGGGGTGCGCGGGGGACTGCTGCTGCGACCATTGCCGGTTGTCTGACCTTCGACCATGTATCACGGTATTTTACGGAAGACCCTGCAGTCCATAATTTTAACCTGAATATTAATCCGGGGGAAATTATATGTCTTCTCGGGCCTTCCGGATGCGGGAAAAGCACATTATTACGTATGGCTGCCGGAATTGACCGTCCTACCAGCGGGCGAATACTGCTCAATGATAAGGAGCTATCCGGTCCTTCCAGTTTTGTGCCACCGGAAAAGCGTAATATTGGTCTGATGTTTCAGGATTTTGCTCTTTTTCCGCACCTGACCATATTGGATAATGTAGCTTTTGGTTTAAAACCACTTGGGAAAAACGAAGCCAGAAAAGAAGCCAGAATATCTCTGGACCGGGTCGGTTTGCTGAGATATGCCGAAGATTATCCGCATATATTGTCCGGTGGCCAGCAGCAGCGCGTTGCTCTTGCCCGCGCAATTGCCCCTCGTCCAAGTGTTCTGCTGATGGATGAACCGTTTTCTGGTCTTGATGCCCGTTTGCGGGAGAGCATGAGAGAGGAAACGCTGGCTATTCTTCATGAGACCCGGGCTACCTGTATTATCGTAACCCATCAGTCTGAAGAAGCAATGCGAATGGGGGATCGTATTGTTGTAATGAAGGAAGGTCGGATGGTTCAGGCTGATAGTGCAGAAGTACTATATAATCAGCCTTCGGATCTTTTTGTTGCCAGAATGTTCTCTGAAATCAATGAAATTGAATGTGTGGTTAAAAAAGGTTCAGTAGATACTCCTTTAGGTATTTTTTCAGGCACTACACTATCGGATAACGAGAGTGCAATTCTTTGTGTCAGGCAGAATGCAATTAACCTGGTCGAGCCAGGAAATGGCTATGACGGGAGGGTTATCCGGCGTAAGTTCCTGGGAGATAAGGCTTTATTGGAAGTTGTTGTTAATGGTCTGGATGCGCCATTGCTGGTGCAGCTCAAGCAAACTGATGTATGTGGTGATCGAACTGAGGTTGGTATCAGGATAGATCAGAGCAGTGTCTTATTGTTTTCCGATAACTCATAACATCCATAGTAAACTAATGATTTCTTGATTTTTGGGTTATATTCAAGTTTACCCTATATATAGTAATAGTTAATCAGACAGACTGCATTGCAGCTCTTCATGCAATCTGTCATAGTGGCGTTATCGCCTTTGAAATAAGAGTTTAGGAGAATAGGTTATGTCTTGGGGACTTCCGCAGATTTTATTAGTAGTCGTCGTGGCAATTTTGCTGTTTGGACGTGGCAAGATCTCTGAGTTGATGGGTGATGTTGCCAAGGGTATCAAAAGCTTTAAAAAAGGGATTTCTGAAGAAGACGCAAAGTCTGAAACAGCTAAATCCATTGATAGTGAAGCTAGCAAAACTGCACATGTAAATAATCAGGAAAAAACAGGAGCGAGTTAATAGCTTTTCCCGTTTAATTTTGAAATTAGAACCATCAGCACTGAATAGATCCTAATATTATGTTTGATATTGGCTGGACTGAATTACTGGTAATAGCGGCGGTAACAATTATTGTTGTCGGCCCTAAGGAGTTGCCCGGTCTGTTGCGCACTTTAGGCCAGATGGTTGGGCGTGTGCGTCAAATATCTTCTGATTTCAGAAGTCAGCTTGATGAGGCTATGCAGGCTGAAGAAATCAAGAACCTGCAGAAGGATCTGGATGAGATCAAAGAGGATGTCAGCAAAGATAATCCTATGGGTGATCTGAAAGAAAAAATTGAAGATCAGTTTAATCCGGAGATGGATAAAATACTTTCCGACGCTCCTAATAATGGTGAAAACGGCTCAAGTGTGGAAGATGCTCCGGAAGAAAAGCCTGTTGTTTATGACAATCATGATCTTCTTCCACAAATTCATCCTGAAATAGAGCAGGTCGAGCAAAAAGATAATGCTCTGAATAATGAACAAAAAGTACGTGAGGCCTAAAGAGTGGTTACCGGGGTAGACGAGAATATTGATGACTCAAAAGCGCCGTTAATGGAGCACCTCATAGAGCTAAGAAAACGGCTCATGTGGATTATAGGCGGCGTAATGGCCTGTTTTTGTGTGCTGTTCTTCTTTGCGACGGATATTTTCAGCATATTGATCTGGCCTGTATCCGTAGCTGCAGGGAAACCTGCTGAACTGCTGTATACAGCTCCGCACGAGTTTCTGTTTACTCAGATCAAGCTTGCTTTATTCGGGGCCATTTTTCTGGCATTTCCGATAATTGCAAGTCAGGTCTATATGTTTGTAGCACCCGGTTTATACAGGCATGAGAGGTCAGCTTTTCTTCCCTATCTGATTGCGACGCCCATATTGTTTCTGGCAGGCGCATTTCTTGTCTATTTTGGCCTGATGCCACTGGCTATGAAGTTTTTCATAGGGATGGAGCAAAAGGACGGTATTGCTGTCATCAAAATGACTTTGAAGGTCAGTGAATATCTCAGTTTTATAATGCTGCTTATTCTGGCGTTTGGTTTCTGTTTTCAGTTACCTGTCATTCTGACCCTGCTAGCAAGAATAGGTCTTGTGACTGCTGATATGCTTTGGGACAAGTTCAAATATGCGGTGGTTATAATTCTGATTGTGGCTGCAACCCTGACACCACCAGACCTGATTTCTCAAATAATGCTTGCAGTCCCGACAACATTGTTATATTTGCTGTCAATCTGGTCTGTGCGCTTAATGGAAAAGCGTCGTAATGATCAATCCACATCAGATACTGAAGAAGATGGCCTATAAGCCTGGTATTTTAGGTGAATAGTTAAAATTAATGCTGTCAAAATCTGATTTTTGATGTAAAAAGAGACCCAACAACGGTCCCGTAGCTCAGCTGGATAGAGCACCGGATTTCTAATCCGTAGGTCGTAGGTTCGAATCCTACCGGGATCACCAAATATTTCAATGAGTTAGAGATGTTCTCCTTAAGGTAGTTGTGCACCTTTTGTCACCAAGTTGTGCACCAATGTTCTCTTTTTCTTCTCCAAAAGAATGTCATTCCATATTTCAGCAAAACAATAGAATTGTTGTTTTTTGAAGTTATGATTTATTTTTGCTTTGGCTAAATTTCAAGATTGCGCTTTTGGCGAGGGCAAGTTGATTAACTTGCTTGCGATAATATTCAACCATCTGTTTTGAATGTCCGGTAATTGCCTGAATTTCCGAGTCAGTGCATCCGGCTTCCGCCAGAAAACAGCAAGCTGATTTTCTAAGGCCATGTGTCACCAGTCTTTGCCCCTCAAGTGGTTTCATAACCTCATGCTGTCGTTGTTTTTGAAGAGCCGCTTGCCATCCACTCTTCCAGGGTTTTCCCTTTGAGTTTGTTAAAATAAATATGCTGCATTTGGGGATTGTATCGAGAACAGTTTCCAAGTCAGGGTGAATGGGTATGAACAATGGTTTTTTTGTTTTTTGCTGTTTCACTGCAATCATTCCATGTTTTACATCAGCCCATTTCATTTTTAATACGTCAGAAACTCGTTGTCCGGTATACAGGCTGATTGCGAGTACACTCCAGATGTGCGGTTTAGCATGCTCCTTAAAAAAATTGATCTGATCCCATGTCCATGCTTCATATTCACCTTCAGTGGGGAGCATTTTAACACCATAACATGGGTTGGTATCGAGATATTCCATCGGGATACCCCATTTTAAAAGAGCTGAAAGTGTTCTGACTAGCCGATTGGCTTTATAGGGCGTACTGGAGAATTTGTTACGTAGGGCAAGAATATGCTTGGGTCTAATTCTTGAAACGCGGATATTGGCCCACATGTCATGAAATACTGTGTGTGCTTCAGAGTAATCCTTTTGTGTTCGTTCAGCTAACATTCTAAAGGCAATATCATTTTGGTAATCATGGATGAGGGCAGCCATGGTACCTTGAGTATATCTATTATCAGTTACGCTGCTTGAGGCTATAAGTTCATTATATTCAGATACATCCATTTCTCCTATTTCTATTAGCTTTTTATAATAAAGCTCTAAGGTAACGATCCCCTGGTTATGGAGAGATAACCAGAATTCTTTTTGGTAGGGTGTGCCGGGAAGCTTTTGGGATATTAGCTTTTCCTTTCTATTTTGTGCTGCCTTACGATTTGGGCGGTAGTACCAGTACTCTTTACCTTTGGATTTTACTTTCGTTACTCCCTTTGGGAGCTCCATAACGACCTTAACTTTCGACACTATTTATACCTGCCATAATATCATCGGTTTCATTATCGCTATCATGATCGTAGATTTTGTTATTCTTTGCAATATAGGCTTCAACTTCGGACCACTGCCAACGTTGATTGCCATCAAAGTCCAAAGAAGCCGGTAGTAGCCCCTTTGATACCATCCGATCTATCACACCATCACTCAGTGAGAGTTGCCGCTTGAGCTCTCTTTTGGAAATGTAAGCAGGTAGATTAGATAAAGAAAGTCTTGCAGTCGTGCTCATGACTGATCTCCCAAACTTCCACAAAAATATTGGGTCAAATTATCAGGTGAAATTCCGTAAAATGGAATAAGCGAAATTGTGCAAAATCGTGATCTATTGGGACGTATTAGTACACTTTACGAAAAGGAGCTGTTTAGACAGGAATTACCTATGCATGGCTATCCTGCGCTCCGTGAGGCTGTGCGAGTTGGAGCAAGATTTCTAATTGAAACTAAAAAATGCATGGAACGTGAGTATTATGATCAGTAATACAAAATGATTTAAAGACCCGTATAAGAGGAAGGTATTTCCACAACCCTGGGTTAGTTGCACCCCATCCCAATTTCCGTCATACACGCATCCCCAAAACAAACAGGGAGTACAGTATGCCGAACAAACGCATCAAACCAACCCATGTCCCCGGACCTGACGACTTTGATTATGACACACTTTTCGCTTCAATCAGGCAGTGCCGGGATCTGATTGTACAATACCGTTCCGCCTGTGGCAGCCAATCGCCGCTTCGTAATGAGAGCGATGTGCTGCTGGCTCATATGGATGCCTTTGCGCAGCTGACACCGGTGTCAGGCGCTTTAGAGAAGATTAACCCACAATCCCATCCGACAACAAAATGCTGAGAATCTGTCTTGACCTTTTGTGTTTTTATATATAGAACAAATAGTGAACAATGAGAATGCAAAATGACCAGTGCAGCAGAAAAAGCGCGTGATCTCAAGGCATTGCGGAAACAGATCAATGCCCTTGATTTAGATCGTGTATGTGTAGAAAAACAGCAGACTTCTCCTGATCCGGAACATATGTTGAAGCATGGTTTTCATGAATGTGTCGGGCGGGATGAGCAGGATTTTTCGACAGTTCTCGGGTTTGCACTGGCTGCCGCCGGGAGAATGCAAAAGGATTTAAGCAAGCCTGTTCTGGTGTGTTCACTGGCTGATAATGCGCAGGAATATGGTGCGCTTTATCCATGTGGCCTGTCTGCCTTCGGGATTGATTTTGCGGATATTCTGTCGGTTGAGGTGCGCAAGGAGCAGGATCTGTACTGGGTTGCGGAAGAATGTCTATCTTCTGATGCCTTATCGGCAGTTATTCTGACCGGAGGCTATAAGGAAAAGACTTATGATTTTACGATCAGCCGCCGCCTGAAGTTGCGTTCTGAGGAAAGTTCTATTCCGCTTTATCTGATACGGAACTGGAAGCAGTCTGATGCAACGGCGGCCAATGGGCGATGGCGCGTCAGACGAATGGAAAGTACTGAAAATGCACTTGTAACCCCGGGAAGGGCACTTCCCGGATTGCCCCGGTTTCAGGTGCAACTGGAAAAGCCTGTCTCGTCATCAAATCAGGTCTGGATATATGAGTATGACGCAACGTGTGGTTTCCGTCTGGCTGCCCCACTGGCAAACAGACCGCCTCGAAAGGCAAAAACAATCCGGCGCGCCGCGTGAGCCTCTGGTTCTCTATCTGCCTGAAAAAGGTGGTGATCGGGTTGTGGCCCTGAACCGGGAAGCTGAGAAGCAGGGTTTGAAAAAAGGCAAGCTTCTGACAGATTCAAAAGCCGTTCTGCCCTCCCTTCAGGCACTTCCGGCTGATCCTCTCAATGCAGCACTTGATCTTGAAAAACTGGCCCGATGGTGTGTGCGGTTTGCGCCGTGGATTTCTGTTGATGAGCCTGACGGGTTATGGATGGATGTCACCGGAGTACCTCATCTGTTTGGTGGTGAGCTTAAGTTTCTTCAACATCTGAAACAGCATTTTAACAGACTGAAGCTCAATGCCCGTATAGCCATTGCCGATACGCCGGGTGCCGCATGGCCCTTTGCGCGATTTAGCCGGGATGTTTTGTCCTGTATTCCTTCCGGTCAGCAGAAACAGCTTGGCTATCATTTGCCTGTTCAGGCTTTGCGGATTACAGGTCAGCAGGCCGGACAGCTCTATCGCCTGGGCTTGCGAAAACTCGGGCAGCTTTATGATATATCAGCACACAATTTCCGCCCCCGCTTTGGCAAGCTGCTTATTCAGCGCCTGGAACAGTTTCTGTATCCATCACGCGAAACACTATCTCCATTAATCCCGGAACCGGATTATTGTTCTTCCTTTGGTTTGCCAGAACCGGTTAGCCGAATTGAAGATATCCGTGCATCCGCCGACCTGTTAATCAAGCGTGTTTGTAAGCAGCTTATGAAAGATGGCAAGGGCGCCAGCATCTTCACGCTCATTCTGCATGGTGTGGATGGCAGCTGTGATACGGTTATAATCAGAACCAGTGAAGCAACTAAAAGTGATGACCATGTCCGTCATCTTTTTAAAGAACGCCTGAATAGTCTGGAAAATAGTTTCAGCAAAACGCCCGAGATTGATGCCTTTTCTCTTTATGCCGATGAAGTGTCTGCGCTGAAAACGAAGCAGTCTGATCTGGCTGGAAAGAATACGGATAATAGTGGGCTGCCGCATCTGATAGATAGATTAAGTGCCCGTCTGGGTAGTAAGGCTGTCCGCAAATACAGTATCGAGGAACGGCACATCCCTGAGAAAACCGTGCAAACTGTTTCTCCTAATGAAGCCATAAAACCTGCCAGTCTCCCTGATGGCAAAAGACCCATCCTGCTCTTCTCGAGGCCGGAAATGATCAGGGCGATTTCAGAAGTACCTGACTATCCGCCACGGCGTTTCGAATGGAGATACCGGACCTATCATGTGACAAAAGCAGAAGGCCCGGAGCGTATTTCTCCGGAATGGTGGCAATCTTCTTCTAAGTTTCTGACACGGGACTATTACACAGTCGAAGATGAAACCGGAGCGCGGTTCTGGCTATTCAGAGAAGGGCTTTTCTTGCGTGAAACACAATCTCCACAATGGTTCATTCATGGTGTGTTCTCATGACGCCTTATGCCGAACTTGTAGCTGCCAGTAATTTCAGTTTCCTGCGGGGCGCCTCCCATCCGCAGGAAATGGTCCTGATGGCAAAAGCGCTTGGCCTGTCCGCCATTGCTATTACGGATATCAATTCATTTGCAGGCATTGTTCGTGCTCATAAACAAGCAAAAGAAAGTGGGATACAGTTTATTCCCGGAACGCGGCTTGTTCTGCAGGATGGTGTTGAGCTGGCCTGCCTTCCGAAAAATAGAAAAGCCTATGGTCGCTTATGTGAGCTGCTGACAATGGGCAATCGAAGGGCCGGGAAAGGGGAATGTTTTCTATGGTTGGATGAGGTTATCAATTTTGGGGAAGGTCTGGTCTTTATATCCCTTCCATCATCGGATCATAACAGCAAAGCCATTGAGATTTTATCTCAGCATTTTCCCAATAACATCTATATCGGCGTCCCTCTTCGTTTTGATGGCCGCGATGCACAACGATTAGCAGAATGGGCTTTGCTATCCGATGACCTGCAGGTTCCTATGGTTGCCGTCGGGGACTGTCTTTATCATGCACCTGAACGAAGGCCATTGCAGGATGTCGTGACCTGTATCCGTGAGAAAAGCACTATACGAGAAGCCGGGTACAGGCTGAATGCCAATGCGGAACGTCACCTGAAAAACCCGGATGAAATTGCCAGACTCTATCGCGGCTATGAAGAGGCTGTTGCAAGAACAGTTACAATTGCAGAACAGTGCCAGTTCTCTATGGAGGAACTGCAATATGAATATCCGGACGAACCCTATACCCCCTATCACTCCCCGCAAGCTGCTCTGACGGCATGGACATGGGAAGGGGCAAAGGGGCGATACCCCGATGGTATCCCGGAAAAGGTCAGACAGAATATAGAACATGAACTGGAACTGATCTCGGAGCTGAATTATGCCCGCTATTTTCTGACAGTCTATGATCTCGTCCGTTTTGCCCGTTCCAAAAACATCCTCTGTCAGGGGCGCGGCTCTGCCGCTAATTCCTCTGTCTGTTATTGCCTCGGCATTACCTCTGTTGACCCGGCAGAAATTGATCTCCTGTTTGAACGTTTTGTTTCTGCCGAACGGGATGAACCGCCAGATATTGATGTGGACTTTGAGCATGAACGTCGAGAAGAAGTCATCCAGTATGTCTATGAAAAATACGGGCGAAACCGGGCTGGCATTGCGGCTACAGTTATCACCTATCGCTCCCGAAGTGCTGTCCGCGAAGTCGGCAAGGCGCTTGGTCTGTCACAGGATGTAATTGGTGCGTTAAGCGGAACAGTCTGGGGCCAGTCCTCCCGAGGCGTTGATCCGGCACATTTTAAAGAGATAGGCCTTGATGCCTCCGACAGGCTGCTGCAACAGACCATCCACCTTACAGAAGAACTGATCGGCTTCCCCCGTCACCTCAGCCAGCATACAGGCGGTTTTGTAATTACCCGTGGAACGCTCGACAGCATCATCCCCATCGCCAATGCTGCCATGCCGGAGCGAACATATGTGGAATGGGACAAGGATGATCTGGAAACGCTCGGCATGCTCAAGATTGATGTGTTGGCATTAGGTATGCTGACCTGTATCCGTAAAGGCTTTGACCTTCTTAAAAATCATTACAATACCCCTCATTCACTGGCTTCTATCCCGCAGAAAGATGAAGCAACCTATGACATGATCTGCAAGGCTGATACCGTCGGTGTCTTCCAGATAGAAAGCCGCGCCCAGATGAGTATGCTGCCCCGCCTGCGCCCACGGAACTTCTATGATCTTGTTATTGAAGTTGCAATTGTACGCCCCGGCCCTATACAGGGCGACATGGTGCATCCATATTTGCGCCGCCGTCAGGGGATAGAACCTGTCAGCTATCCGACAGAAGAATTGCGTCAGGTTTTACAGAAAACCCTTGGCATCCCCTTGTTTCAGGAACAGGCTATGAAGATCGCCATCGTCGCTGCCGGATTTACACCGGGCGAGGCAGATGGTCTGCGCCGGGCAATGGCAACCTTTCGCAAGACCGGAACCATTCAAAATTTCCGAGAAAAAATGATATCAGGCATGACGCAGCGCGGCTATGACAAAGAGTTTGCAGAACGCTGCTTCAGGCAGATAGAAGGCTTTGGTGAATACGGCTTCCCGGAAAGTCATGCCGCCAGCTTCTCCCTTCTGGTTTACGTTTCCGCCTGGATGAAATGCCATTACCCGGAAGTTTTCGCCTGCGCCATGCTCAACAGCCAGCCCATGGGCTTTTATGCCCCGGCTCAAATTGTACGGGACTTGCAGGATCATGACGGTAAGGTTCGCCCTGTGGATATCAACTACAGCAATTGGGATTGCACTCTTGAGCCATCCAACCACAAACGCGGCTTTGCTTTGCGTCTCGGCTTGCGACAGATAAAGGGCTTCTCTCCAGATAATGCCGATCTGATTATGAAGACCAGAGGTCATGGCTATAAAAACATAAATGATTTCGCTCTGCGGACGGCTCTGTCACCGGATGCCCTCAACAGGCTGGCTGATGCCGATGCCTTTCGCTCAATCAATCTGGATCGCAGACAAGCCCTATGGGAAGTCTCCCGCTATCATGAAACAGGGACACTGGCCGAAATGCTCGAAGGCCTACCACTGTTTGAAACATCAAAAGCCAATCCTCTCCCTGAAGAACCGGACGTCACCCTGCCGGAAATGAAAATCGGAGAACATGTCCTGCTGGACTACGCCACAGTCCGCATGTCCCTCAAAGCACACCCAATGAAACTCCTGCGCCCCTATTTTTACAAAAGAAACTACATCCAGGCAAAAGATCTCCAGACGCTCCCAGTAGGCAGAAATTACAACATAGCCGGAATAGTCCTGGTCCGCCAACGTCCGGGCAGCGCCAGCGGGGTGATTTTCGCGACGCTTGAGGACGAGACGGGTATTGCGAATATAGTCATCTGGCCAAAGACATTTGTGAAGTTCAGGCGTATTGCTATGACATCACGATTGCTTGGCGTTTATGGGCGACTGGAGCGTGAGCAGGATGTTGTGCATGTGATTGCTCATAACTTGCGGGATGAGAGTCACTTGCTTGAAATGTTGCATGATGTTGAGGATGACCGGGCTGGGCATGGGGTGTTGCCTAAGGGGCGGAATTTTCATTGAGGGATATACGCTAATTACGATAAATACTCTCGTTATTATTAGCCGTCCGGCCTGCCCCACCTTGCCATTTTCTGTATCCCTGCCAGACTGCATCCTTATTTTCCAATTATTAGATCTAATAATAGACCTATCATAGTGGCATGATGAAGCGAATTGAAGTTATTACAGGTAAAGAGCGGTGTCGGTTCTGGTCGGAAGCGGATATGCCGGGGGTGACACAGAAGGACGTGGCTCGCCAACGACACCTTTTTCTTCAAGCTGCTTAAATGTCAGACACAAAAGAACATAAGGCAGAAAATAAACCGCAGGGCTTAGACCCAGCTCAAAAGCTCTCGCTATTCGCCTCCAAAGTCCTGTAAAGTCAGTATTTAAAGCAATTATTCGCAACAAAGAGTAATGATTCTTTGCTTTCTGGCAGCGGTGCAACTACCCGTATTTCCTTAAATGGCTTTTTCATACCGAGTTCAAACATCACTGTTTTTCTTGATTTGAGTACAGGGATTGTCTCGCGCTTTGGCAGCTTACCGGTAATGACGAAATTCTTCTTGTCAGCAATAGATATAGATAAGGCTTTGGTTGTGAACCGATAGCTTTGCCCATCAAGGTTGATTTTTGCGTACTTGAGGTTTGATATTAGTTGTGACACCTGTCCCGGCAACGAAAGTGCAAAATAGAGTTTTCCAGGGTTGTTTTCCTTGCAAAATAACGTCACTTGGGCTGCTTTTTCGTGATCACTAATGGGTCTCACAAATGCATAGTATCCAGCTTTGGCAATGCCGACACGCCATGACAGTGTCGGCAGTAACTTCTTCCCAGTTATAATTTCGATAGGACAGGCGTCAATCGGGCCGTTTTTTTTATGTGTTTCAAATATATGCTTCGTTAAACCCCAGCACTCAGCTGCCAATCGGTCCAACCACAATACTTTACCAGGTAGTACAGCTTTCATGAATGAATGAACACTACCATAGGACACCCCTCTGGTGAGGGCCAATCTGGCAATTTCTTTGTTACAGAATTCGGAAGCCTGACCAGTCACTGCAGAAAAACAACTGTGAAAGCCAAGTAAGCCACCTTCTTCAACCGTCCGAACTTTACCCGCGATAAATACCACTGCGCTGCAGGCTGAGGCGCAACGATCCCCACCTTTGACAATGGTATGAAAATCTAATTCTCTGATTGTGTCTGCCAATTTGATCGCCTCCACGACCAATCCTCCTTCACTATTCAGAGATAGGAGGCGATATGAATGTGGTAATAGCTTTGCATATGGTGCGAGTTTTTTGAGTGTATCGGCATCACCAATTTCTATTGGTCCGCTGGCTTCCAGTACCGGAAATCCTTCAAAGACACCAAACTGAAACGTCATAGCTTGTGCATCAGCTATCCAAAATAACGAAAGAAAAATTATGCAACTTGCACAGCGTTTCATATTACTTACTCTTCAATACAATATGTTCATTAAGGTTAATTCGTTGAGAGTACTAAAAGTGGCCATACATGTACAAAAAAATCTATTCTCTCATTCAAGAAGTAATTTCAGATGGATGCTTTCGAGGATATTGCTTTCGATCGGGCCGCTGAACTTCTGAACGGCAGTTGTTGAGGGTAGTTCAGAATGAAAATTGCTGTTCTCATAGTCA
The DNA here is from genome assembly GCA_050633205.1 of Methyloligellaceae bacterium. Classification (GTDB taxonomy): domain Bacteria; phylum Pseudomonadota; class Alphaproteobacteria; order Rhizobiales; family CBDHHC01; genus CBDHHC01. Next base: position 27,658 of record JBOEGA010000030.1, read on the forward strand.
AAACTTGATCCATAACCGCCCTTACGTTCACTACAGCGCTATCTTGTAAAATGACTTGCCTAATTTAGTCCTGAGAAACTTGCTACCCAAAAGTGATAAGGATGAATTTCTTCCTTGGGATATTGATTTTTGTGACACTATTCCTATAAACTCCAACTGTTTATATTTATTTTTTTAAGGTAATGAATATGTCAGTTCATACTATTGTTTTATCGTATATAATTACATGTTTACTATTGATGATTGCACCAGGGACATCCTGGGCAAAGCCTTCATTCAATTGTAATAAGGCTACCAAGCCTACTGAAAAGGCAATCTGTGATGATTGGAAATTAGGAAGTCTGGATAGGGAATTGCACAAAGCTTTTCATGCAGCTCTCAAATATTTGTCTTACCGTAAGGAATCTCTCTTGAGAGAAGATCAGGCGGAATGGTTAGATTTCAGAAATCAGTGTGGTTACACAAAAACATGTATTGCAAGGAAATATCGCAATCGTATCAAAGAGTTAAATGAGTTTCAAAACTCTAATGGAGTTACTGTAACTAATTTGCCGAGATGCTCTCAAACTTCTATACCAGTGATTGATCCAGGCTATGTTGGAAAATTCTATGATGTAAATAGAAATACAGATGTTGTTCGTGGTGGAACCCGTCAAATTGTTTGTCGGTATTATCATGGAGATCAGGTTTTCATTCGCAAGAGAGCATGCAAAAACTCAGGCTGGTGTAAAGTTATGGTGAGGCAACTCAGGTCAGATTTCGATGCATGGATAAAGAGACGAGATTTAACTCCTTCAAGGCATTAGTTCTGATTATGTTGTAGATACGCTATTCTCCAAAGGTCTGGTTTGCAAAACCAGACCTTACTTCGAACCTGCCCCCGGATGCTTTTTAGCTGTATTAGAGCAGGTTATGAGCAATTGTCTGGTATTGGCACAAAAGAGCTGGATTGCAATCGTCGGCTCTTAAGATATCAACCGAACTCCAATCATCCGGCTTTTAGGTATTTGTTTCGCCATAAGTGAGATCGTGTATAACAGTGAAAACAGCTTTCTCAAAAACCTTTGTTGCCACTTAGATCATATTATAGTCTTTGATTTTGTCCTTACACAAAGATATCGGGTTGAACTGGCAAGTTGTCGTATTTAGGATACAGAACTTTTCTATTTTAATATATGTTGCAAAAGATAATAACTATTGTTCTTGTCTGTAAATGTTTAAGAATCAATATATTAGCCCTGGCAAATACCAAAGGGTGACCATATACCAGAGTCCTGCATATGCAATTGCTGGATATCGCTCATGGAGCCGGTTACGTAGTAAACGAGTCTCTTTTTACCAGATAAAAAGGAGAGGCTTTATGGAGGATTATGGTAAGGGTAGCCAGCTTTCAGTGCATCTGCAACAGGCCTATCGGCAACAGGCACTTAGTGATATCGAGCAGAAAGTCAGTCAGCTATCAGGACTCAAAGACGGACGCAACCAGGAAGGCTTTTCTGCAATGCGGGCCCTTGGTAAATATGTTGTGCATTGCATTATCTCAGAAGAAGAGTTCAGCTCACTGTTTTATCAGGCCTATAGGCAGAACGGATTACTTGGCAAAATTGGTCACCAGGCCTTTACCAGTACAGTCAAACGTGCCCTGCTGGGATGCCTGGCCGATGACCTTCCTAAGCTTGGCAGGAATTTTACGGATACCACTCAGAAAACAGAGACCTGTTCTGTCCCCATTCCTCTAACTCAAAATTCAACCGAAAAATCAAAGTTATTTTATGACCAAAGCCTTTTGGAACAAGGCTACCAGCTGACACAGACCTACCAATTTTATGATGAAGCGAAGAGGGCTGTCTTTCAGAAGCTACGCTACGAGCGTGAGTGTGATGAAGGCGGTTTGCGGGACAAGAAATTTCTGGTTCGTCACCAGGGTGCCGATGGCCTTTGGTATGCAGGGCGAGGGCCAGGGCCGGATTATCCCTATAGACTGCCGGAGATATTAAAGGATCAGAGCTCTGTGATCCTTGTCTGTGAAGGGGAGAAGGATGCAGACACAGCGCACGCGCTTGGATTGCTTGCCGTGTCGGTGAACAATTGGAAAGATTGTATCGACTATTTCCAGAACCGTGATGTTGTTCTTATCCCGGATAATGATCAGGCCGGACAAAAACGTGCGCAATCAGCTCATCTTATTCTACAGCCTGTAAGCAAAAGCTGTCTTCTGCTTGAGCTTCCAGATTTACCGGAAAAAGGAGATTTTACTGACTGGGTCGAGGCTGGTGGGACTCCGGAAACGCTGAAGGCTTTGATTGATGCGGCACGATTAAAAATAAGCCAGCCCTCAGGCAGTAGTAAATCACCTGTAAGCCGGAATATGTTGGCCAATATACTCAGAAAGCGGAATATTCAGGTCGCTTATAATCAACTTAATGATTTAATAGACCTGACCGGTCTTGAGGGATTTACGCAGTTTTCTGATCAGGCGGCCAACCGGCTCAGATTTGATTTATGGGAGTATGAGGGGATCCGGATCAGTAAGGACGTGTTCCATGATATCATTGCCGATATTGCTCTTGGAAATGCCTATCACCCGATTAAAGAGTATTTAAATGGTCTTCAATGGGATGGGCTGTCGCGTATTGATCGTTTCTTTATTGATCTGGCTGGAGCCTGTGACTTTCCATTAACCCGCAGCATTACACAGATCTGGTTTATAGCTGCTGTCAGGCGTATCTTTGAACCCGGCGCTGATTATCAGGAACTTGTCATTCTTGAAGGCCCTCAAGGGCATGGGAAAAGCACCGCGATCAGAAAATTATGCCCTGATATTTCCTGGTACTCCGATGACCTTCCTTTAGACGCTCCGACCAAAACGGTTGTTGAGCAGACGTTGGGAAAGTGGATTATTGAAGCGTCAGAGCTGGCTGGCCGCACGCATAATATGCGAACCCTGAAACGATTTCTATCCGCAACAACAGACAGAACACGGCTGTCCTATGAACGTCTCAGCAGGGATTATCCCAGGCAGTGGATTCCCATTGGGACGACGAACGAAGCCGAGTATCTTGTTGACAGCACAGGAAACCGTCGATATTGGCCGATCAGAATTGAGACATTTGATCTGGATCGTTTGACACCTGATTACAGAGATCAGCTCTGGGCTGAAGCTGTCCATTTGCACCGCCAGGGTCTGAGCCTGAAACTTGCCCCTGAGCTTTGGGACAGCGCCAGGCGAGAGCAGGACAAGCGATTTAACAGTGATCCCTGGGAGGATATTATAAGAAACCTGCTTCCCGGGACGCCGTGCAGTATTGCAGTTTCTTCTGTTCTGGAAGCCTTGAGTATCCCTCAGGAACGGCGGAGCCGACGCGCCTCCAATCGGGTGGCTTATATCATGCGCAAACTGGGGTTCCGCAAATCTACGGCACGCCACCCTGTTACAGGGAAGGTTATGAAAGTCTGGGTCTTTAAAGAGGGTGGTCCGGTTAAGAAACTCACATTTACGGGTCTTTCTGATTGTTGTAACTGATACCGGAAACCGTTTGTCAGTTGCGGCTATCTCTCTGTTTTAAAGACTAAAATACCCGGTGTAACCTTGTAACCGTTTATGGTCTTGTTCTTACTCCTTGTCGTTCATAAAGAGCAGCGTTGTCTGCTCTTTGTGCTTTCGTGTCTCTGTGTTCTCTCTCTATTATTCTTATATATAATAAGTACAAAGGGAAATAACGGTTACATGCAAAGCCTGCTTTGCAACCTCCTGAATTTATACGAGAAACCCTGTAACCTTTCTGGTCAGATACAACCGGTTGCATCAGTTACTTCCGGTGTGGTTAAGAACATTACCCGCGGAATAAGACATTGCCCTTACCTTGCCCCGGAACCAGGGTGCCGTTTGGTGTTCCTCAAATATCATTGTGGTCCGGAATGTTTTTCAGAAACGTTGCCAGGATATTGAAGTTGGAACAGTCTGATCTCACCTGTTTGATGACGCGGAGAAATGACAACAGGAGGTTTTATGCCAGACGACACGAACTATCCGACAAGCGGCGATGTGTATTGTTCCATTGATGACGTGGCGTATAAGGATCTGCTGTACTATCCTGATATGGCCTTTGATGCTAACGCAGCGGACATAAAACTTGGTCAGAGGATTATGGCGCGTGTTCAGGATAGCAATAGCTCAGGCATTGTCTTTGGAGGCTGGATCTTCTCCCAAATGGATACGGGGGTGGCAGTTGTCGCTCAACAGAGAACAGAAGGGCCTGTCGCGACACTTGGTGTTGATGATTTTCTGTTTCTGGATTGTGTGCGGCCTGGTGAACTTGTGAATGTCTATTGTGAGCTTAAGGATCTTGGAAACACATCCATCCGTTTTAAGGCTGAAGCCTGGGCTGTGGACCATAAAACAGATGAGGCCGGACGGAAAGTTGCGTCGGGGCTTTTTACCTTTGTTGCAGTGGACAGACAGGGGCAACCTCGTATGATCGGCTAAAGTTTACGAGGGATTGATTTGCAGGACACTCTAGGCCTTGAGTGTCCTGCTTTTCAAACCAGGCAGGCAATCATTGTTTCCTTCTTTTCGAGTAACAGTCCCTTCATACTTTCCCCGTACAAAGCGCGTATCGAACTTTTATAACTGACAAAACACGACCCAAACTTTTATTGCTTAGGGTCGTGTTTTTTTCTGTCCGGCTGATGCGACCTGGCCCATACCAGTCTGACTGACCCTGCTATTTGATCATATGTGATTACCCCAAAATATCGCCCGTCAAAGGAAGCTGGATGTTTCCCCAGCACGAATATTTGATTGACAGAGAGGATCTGGCAGCCCTGCCAGTCAGGCATTGCCCGGCCAAGGCGGTCATACTGTAAGGCTATGGCTTTTACCTGACCGTTGATGCTGATGCGTTGCGTGTTCCGGCAGACCTGATCTCCTTCTTTTGCGGAGAGCTCTTTGAGCAGCAGGCCTGTCGAAGAAAGATAGCGTCTTTTATTGGCCAGGTCGGCCAGATTGCCTTTCAGCCGGATCAGAACTGTATCACCCGGCTTTGGGCGATGGAGGCTTATCCGATAGAAGCCAGGCGTCATGCTTTGTGATCCGTTATAAACCAGCATCGGTGGATAGGAGAGCCAGGACGGCAGGGCCAGAAAGGCCATACCGGTCATGATTGTGATCAGGATAAAATATTGTGTGAGTGATGGAAACATCATCGTTTGATCGTCCTGGAACGCGACCATTTATTGAGGTCATCAATATGATAGACGATCAACCCACCATGTTTGCGGAAGACGGGGCCTGTTCCCATGAAGCGATGATTTCTAAGCGTGCTTGGGCTCATCAATAAATAATCCGCTGCAGTATCGGGCCCGAGGAATGGTGTCTCGACCGTCTTCTTATCTTTTACTGATTTGTTCATATCATCCTCTTTTTTGTTGCGGTTGGGAGGAGCACTCTGAACCAGGAAACGGATCTGACCAATAGGCAGCAATTGCATATGCATGATCTTGGTATGTGGTCAAATAGTGACGAATACGTACCGGAACTGCTTGATTTGATTGTAATTATCCTCATTGCCAGTTCGAGGGTGTTCCTCCGATAATAGATGCAGGTTTTTGATTTGGCGTAACACATGCGCCACAACTAAAGATATCCATAGGATGGGTCATATGCTCCAGAATGCGAATGAGATCAAAACACGTTTAACGCAAATGTTGCAGAGTGCATTTGGCAGCGCGATCACCGATGCTCTCGAGGACAGTGAGGTTACAGAAATACTTGTTAATCCTGATGGAGCCTTATGGATTGAAACCGCACGTCTCGGCCGGGTGAAGGCCAAAGATAAAATTTACAGCCAGGACGTTGAACGCATTATACATCTCGTGGCAGCAGCCTCCCTGACAGACATGGATGACAATGCTCCCATCCTCTCTGCAGAGCTGCCCGGGACTGGCGAGCGCTTTGAAGGGATCCTTCCCCCTGTGGCGCTCGCCCCTACATTTGCTATTCGTAAACCGGCACAACAGATTTATTGCTTGAGCGACTATACGGCGGCGGGGGTGATGACCGCATCTCAGGAAAGAGTGATTATCAGCGCTCTTGAGATGCGGTCAAACATTCTGGTTGTCGGTGGTACGGGGTCAGGCAAAACCACTTTCGTCAATGCTCTTCTGGCCGAGGTGGCCCAATCACAGGACCGGGTGGTCCTTCTGGAAGATACACGGGAATTGCAATGCGCAGCTCTTGATTGTGTGTTTCTGCGCACCCGTCCTCCCTTTGTCACACTGACAGATCTTGTGCGTTCCACGCTTCGGTTACGCCCGGATCGCATCATTGTTGGCGAGGTCCGGGGGGCGGAGGCGCTGGATATGCTGAAAAGCTGGAACACAGGCCATCCAGGTGGAATTTCCACTCTCCATGCCAATTCTTCTTCTGGCGGGCTCTATCGTCTGGAGCAATTGATCCAGGAAGTCATCCCTGTTGTTCCACGAGCTCTTATTGCCGAAGCCGTGGACCTGATCGTGTTTATTGCCGGGCGCGGTGCCAACAGACGCATTGAAAACCTGGTCCGGGTTACAGGATTGAATAAGCAAAGTGACTATCTTCTGGAAGATTGCCAGCCTGCAGAAACGAGTACTCCCCAGGCTTCTCCTTTAAACAATCTTTTGCCGTCTGTCCTGCCTTTGCTGATCTGCTGTCTGACCTTTTGGTTTGCCGGCATGACGGAGGTTCTGGCTGCCGGCACCGGTATGCCCTGGGAAGAGCCCCTTGATAAAATTCTGAACTCTATTCAGGGCCCTGTGGCGCGTGTGATTGCTGCCATCATTATTACTCTGACGGGATTATCGCTTGCCATCGGTGATACCTCAGGCGGTTTTAAGCGGCTGATACAGATTGTTTTTGGTTTGACCATCGCTTTCACCTCAGTGTCTTTTTTCCTGAGTTTTTTCAAATTCGCCGGTGGCGCAGTCATTTAAGGGAAGGAAAAAACAATGGCTCAAAACACATATCTTCCCGAACAGATATTACCTGGCTTTGTGGTGCCCCTGCACAGGTCGCTTACGGAAAGAATTCTGCTTGGCGGGGCTCCGCGCAACTATGTCATTACGATCTGTACATTGGCAGCTGTTCTTGGTCTTGGTTTGCGCCTGTTTGTGACCGGGGCACTTGTCTGGGGTCTGGGCATGGCTCTTGGTATTTATGCTGCACGCAGAGATCCGCAATTTATGGATGTGACGCTGCGCCATATCAAACATAAAGGGGAGCTTGGATGCTAAATCTGAAAGAATACAGAAACACATCTGCGGTCTTAAGTGACTATCTTCCCTGGGCGGCCCTGATTGCACCGGGGATTATCCTGAACAAGGATGGCAGCTTGCAAAGAACCATCCGGTATCGTGGCCCCGATCTTGACAGTTCCACACCTTCCGAGCTGGTTGCGACAATTGCCAGGGTGAACAATATTCTGCGCCGCTTTGGAGCTGGCTGGGCAATTTTTATGGAAGCCCAGCGTCGGCCTGCAAGAGACTATCCGGCCACATCTTTTGCCGATATTGCGTCATGGCTGATTGATGAAGAGCGCAGACAAGCGTTTGAGCGAGAAGAGGTGCATTTTGAAAGCCGGTATTTTCTCACCTTTGTTTATCTGCCGCCTGGAGACAGGATCAATAAAGCGGCTGATTTTATACTGGAGAAAGATCATGACAGGTCCAGTTCTCAGGGGCGGTACCATGATCATCTGGCCTATTTCCTGACCCAGACCAATCGTGCCCTGGAATTGCTGGAAACGCTGTTTCCAGAGGTTCAGGAGCTGAGTGATGAGCAAACGCTGACTTATCTGCATGATACGGTCTCGACAAAGCAGCATAGGATTAAGGTGCCTGATGAACCCTGCTATCTGGATGGGGTCTTAACGGATAGTCCCTTCAGCGGAGGTCTGTCTCCCTGCCTTGGCGGTCATCATCTGCGCACTGCAACGGTGCTTGGTTTTCCCAATGCGACCACGCCTGGAATTCTCGATGAATTGAATGATCTGCAGTTAAGTTACCGCTGGGTGACGCGCTGGATCCCGTTTGACAAATCAGAAGCCGAAAAAATCCTGAAACGTATTCGCCGCCAGTGGTTTGTGAAACGGAAATCAGCCTGGACCGTTTTGCAGGAAGTAATGTTCAATCGGGATAGTCCGTTGGTGGACAGCGATGCGGACAACAAGGCTGCAGATGCGGATGAAGCCCTGCAGGAACTTGGCAGTGATGATGTGTCTTATGGTGCTGTGACTGCAACCGTTTCCATTATGCACCCTGACATCATTCGGGCAGAAGACCAGATCCTGCAGGTTGAGCGGGTTATTAACGCCAGAGGGTTTGTCACCATTCGGGAAACCCTCAATGCAGTGGAAGCCTGGCTTGGCAGTATACCAGGGCATGTCTATGCCAATATCCGGCGCCCGATTGTGCATTCGATTAATCTGGCTCATATGATGCCGGTTTCTGATCTTTGGGCCGGACCGCAACAGAATTCGCATTTGCAGGGCCCTCCTTTGGTTATGGCAAAAACCAAAGGCGCAACGCCTTTTCGGTTGAACCTGCATGTGGGAGATGTCGGCCATACTCTTGTTGTTGGCCCGACAGGGGCCGGCAAGTCCGTCCTTTTATCCCTGCTTGCCCTGCAGTTTCGAAAATATCCCAATGCCCAGATCTTCTTTTTTGATAAGGGAAAGTCTGCAAAAGCGGCTGTTCTGGCAATGGGAGGTCAGTCTTTTGAGCCAGGGGCTACTGAGCAGGTGTGTTTCCAGCCCTTGAGGCGGATTGATCAGCCGGGAGAGGCGGGCTTCGCCCTGCAATGGCTGGTTGATTGTCTGGGACAGGAAGGTGTCGCTATGACACCAGAAGTTAAGCAGGCGTTGTGGAGCGCATTGACCAGTCTGGCCTCAGCACCACAAAATGAGCGGACCCTGACCGGATTGTCTTTGTTGTTGCAATCACAGGACCTGCGACGGGCTTTATCTTCCTTTACCCTGCAGGGGGCTTATGGAGCATTGCTTGATGCGGACCAGGACAGTCTGCCAATGCAGGATGTTCTGCATTTTGAAACGGAAACCCTGCTGAACCTCAAGCCCGTGGTTTTACCGGTTTTATCTTATCTGTTTCATAAGCTGGAAGCACGCTTTAATGGCCGCCCGACTTTGCTGGTGATCGATGAAGCCTGGACGTTTCTGGATAACCCGGCGTTTGCCCAACGCCTGCGGGAATGGTTGAAGACCCTGCGCAAGAAAAATGTATCGGTGGTTTTTGCCACACAATCCCTGGCTGACATCGGCACCAGCAGCATCGCCCCGACATTGATCGAAAGCTGTCCAACACGAATTTTTCTTCCCAACACACGGGCCATGGAGCCACAGATCTATCAAATCTATGAGGAGTTCGGGCTTAATGATCGACAGATTACTCTGATCAGTCAGTCCATTCCAAAATGCGAATATTATCTGCAATCCTCACTGGGGAACCGTTTGTTTGAACTGGGGCTTGGTCCTCTGGCGGAAACCCTTTGCGGGTCCTCAGGTCCTGAAGATCAGGCCCTGATGGATCAAATTCTTCAATCCAGTCCTGATAATTTTCTAGCGTGCTTCCTTCGCCATAAGGGGAGGCATCATGAAGCCGACTTTGTGGAGAAAACACGCGCGAAAGTTGACCTGTATCGTATGAACAAGGAGGCAGCCAATGTCCCGGTCTGAATCCGCAAAGCTGGTGTTTTTTATCATCTTGTCTCTGTCTATATTCTTGGCTCAAAAACGGGCTGGGGCTCTGACTGTCTTTGATCCGGTGAATTATGCGCAAAATCTCCTTACAGCTGCCAATACACTGAAGTCTCTTGAACATCAGATCCAGCAGCTGACCAACCAGGCACAGATGTTGCTCAATATGGAAAAGAATCTCAAGGGTCTGGGCAGCTCTATCTCTGAACCACTGCAGCATAAATTATCTGAACTAAGACATGTGGTGGACAGGGCAGGCAATCTGGCCTTGCGCATAGAACAGGTAGAAGGCACCTATCGCCGCCTTTATCCCCATCAGTATCGGCAGGCGCTGACCATGGATCAAGTTGTTAAAACTGCCAAAGAGCGATGGGATCATAGATTGCAAACCTTTCATCTGTCTTTGGGAGTTCAGGCCCAAATTCTTGATAATGTCAAAGAGGATCAGGGACATTTGGTCGATCTGATGCTGAAATCCCGTCAGGCAGAAGGGGCGCGGTCTGCGATCCAGGCAGGCAACGAGATGATGGCCCTTAATGTCAAACAACTGTTGCAATTACAGACACTGCTTGCCCTCCAGGCCAGGGCAACAGTTCTTGATCAGGCCGAGCGCGCATCCAGCCAGAAAGAGGCTCAGGAGTATTTCCGCACTTTTATGGGCCGGTGGGGGGATAAGCAATGACATACAAGTTGGAAGTGATTGATCATATTACAAAGACCTTTACCGACTATATCGATTCCGGCTTTGGTCTGTTGCAACCTGATGTGGCTTATCTGACAACAGTTCTGGTGACCATTGATATTGTGATTGCCGGATTGTTCCGGGCTTTACTGAATGATCAGTATATGCCGAACAACCTGATCCAGAAGACGCTTTATATCGGGTTCTTTGCGTTTATCCTGAACAATTACCCGGATATTGCCAACCTGATCTATCTAACCTTTGCCAATCTTGGCGTTAAAGCCGGGCAGGCGACGTTTTCCGGTGAGATGCTGTTGAAGCCGGCTTTTATTGCCGAGACCGGAATAAAAACCGGTGGCGCTTTGGTATATGAGGCTGGACGGCAGCTTTTTGCCTGGAGCCTGAATGCTTCGAGATTGTCAGCCCTTGTCTTACTGCCCGCTGGTCTTTTTGTGATCGTGGCATTCCTGATCCTGTCTGTTCACCTGTTCCTGGCGATTATCGTCTTTAAGCTGACGACGCTGGTTGGTTTTATTCTGGTGCCCTTTGCACTGTTTGGCAAAACCACTTTTCTGGCAGACCGTGTCCTGACCTCTGTTATGACATCGGGAATCAAGTTGATGATCATCGGCATTATTGCCGGTATTGGGTCCAGTATCTTCGAGGACCTGATTCTCCCCGACAGTGATATCACACTGGAACAGGCGGCCTCTGCTGTTTTGGCATCGCTCGCTATTTTATGTCTGTCTTTTGCCGTCAGCGAACTTGCATTCTCCATGATTATGGGTGTGCCGGTTCTGGGCACAGCACCTGCCGTCAAATCCGGGCAGGTCATCCAGGAAATCAGCCGAACGACAATCAATATGGGCAGCAAAGCCACGCAGGCCGCGTCTTATATCCGGGGTGGTCTCTCAAAAACTTTCAGGACAAATGCCAGGGGAAAAGGCCATACCGGTCGTGGTTCAAACAAAGGCCGGAGCGGTATTCAGGGGGTGGTGCTGAAGGATATTCAATTAACACTAAAACAAAGTGGTTCTCTTTATAGCAACTCCAATTCCTATTCAAAAGGAGGTTTCTGAGTATGAAACCAGACAGACAGACGCTTGCGTTCAATGACGTGGTCGAATTGGCGACACCCTATCAGAAGGCCCGGCAACATTGGGATGACCGCATTGGCAGTGCCCGTGTTCAGGCCAGAAACTGGCGCTTGATGGCGTTTGGTTGCCTCGGGGTGACACTTATTCTGCTTGGCCTGGTTGCCTGGCAGATCCAGAGGTCTGAGCTGATCCCCTATGTGGTAGAAGTCGCAGAGCAGGGCTCTGTGCGCTCGGTGGGGCCAGCGCTCAACAGTTATATGCCCAATGACAGACAGATTGCTTATCATCTGTCTGCCTTTGTAACCAATATTCGGTCTTTGTCTGCGGATCCTGTTGTGGTGCGCAAAAACTGGCTGCATGCCTATCATTATGTCACCAGTGCAGCTGCTGTCACATTGAGTGAACATGCCCGTAAGCAGGATCCATTTTCCAAAGTGGGAACCAGAACAATTTCGGTTGACATATTAAGCGTGGTCCGGGCGTCAAAAAAGACGTTTCAGGTGCGGTGGGCAGAGCGCTCTTATGTCAATGGGAGTGCTGAACATCGCAAAGTTTTTACAGGCCTGTTCACCATCGCCTTACGGGCGACGGCAACAGAAGAGGCGCTCAAAAATAATCCCCTCGGCATTTATATTGAAGCTTTGAACTGGTCGCAGGAATCTGAACCAAAACTCAAGTCTGAAACCGCTTCAGAAGGAGGTCGATAATGTACAGACTTTTGATCCCTCTCACTTTAACAGGCTTACTGGGCGCTTGCGAGCTCCATGGCAAAACCCCTTATGTGGAGTTTGACAAGTTTATGACGGTCACAAAAGTGAGCGAGCCGCAAAAGCCTGTTAAAATTATAACTGTTGCTAAACCTCTGCCTTTGCCAGGTCAGCTAAAAAAGCGCCCGGTCAAGAAGACAAAAGCAGCATTGGCAGCAAAGAACAAGGTTCCGGTGAAACAACGGATCAAGGATGCCCATAATAAGGCCAGGATAGAACCGACATCTGATGGGTATATCAATGCTGTACAGGTCTATCCCTTTACGCAAGGGGCGCTTTATCGTCTTTATGGCGCTGTCAATCAGGTCAGTGACATTGCCCTGCAGCCCGGTGAACATCTCAAATCTGTTTCTGCCGGGGATACGGTCCGCTGGATCGTCGGTGATGCCAAAAGCGGATCTGGCACAACACAACAGGTGCATATTCTGGTCAAGCCGGTGGCATCTGATTTGCAGACCAATCTGGTTATTCATACGGACCGGCGTAGTTATCACCTGGAGCTGATCAGTGATGACAGCACCTATATGTCTTCACTGTCCTGGACCTATCCCGGAGAGGCACTGGTGACCCTGAAGCGCGCCAATCAGAGTGCACAAACCCGTGCGGACAGGCTGGTTGCCCGGGATGTCAAAGTTGAGAATTTGAAGTTTCGTTATGTGATCAAGGGCAAGGCAGCCTGGAAGCCGGAACGCGTGTTTGATGATGGGCGCAAGGTCTATATCAAATTCCCTGACAGCATAACGCAGGGAGCAGCGCCACCTTTGTTCATTCTCGGGAATAAGGGCAAGCTTATGCTGATCAATTATCGCATGAAACATCCCTATTATATTGTCGATCATTTGTTTGCTGTCGCAGAACTGCGCCATGGCGAGGATCCGCAGTCTGTTGTGCGGATTACCCGTCAGGATACCGTCTGGAAATAGGAGGCACGGTTATGACCGAAGAACAGACACCGGATTTTGAATTGCGGGCTAAAGAAAGGCGTGTGCATCGTATCAACAAAAGCAAATTGATACTCCTGGTTCAGGGTGTTTCATTTGTGCTTATTGTTTTGATCGCTTTGTCATTCTGGCGTGGGGAACCGGATAACGTTGAGCGCCAATCCCGACCGGTTCACCAATCAACCCGAACGCCTGAAGGGCTTAAACAATTGCCCCGTTCTTATGAGTTTCTGGCGGATAAAAAACAAAGACAACACAACCGGTTGATCAATAGAGAGGCTGGCTATCAAACGAAGTCTTCCAAGTCGCGCCGCTCGCAGGACCGCGAGGCACGAAACTCCAGTCTGTTTTTTAAGGTCAAAACTGACAGGATTTCTGATGGATCGGGGAGAGGGCGGAGGGGTTCACTGTCAAGCCGCCTGACGGCTCTGTCTTCAGACCTGAATACTCGATTACAGACCTTGAACGGTCGGGGCACATATGCCGAAAAGGATCCAAATAATCAGGCAGGGAAAATTGCGTTTTTGAACAAACATACCTCTTCACAGACTTTAAGTACACACCAACTGCAGCAGGCGGCCTCTCCCTATATGCTAATGGCTGGAACCATACTCTCCGCGAGCCTGTTGAGCGGATTAAACTCTGATCTGCCTGGTCAGGTTATAGCGCAGATTACCAGGCCTGTTTATGACACCATGACCGGGCAGCATGTCCTTATTCCTCAAGGCGCAAAAATAATCGGACGCTATGACAGCAGGATCAGTCATGGTCAAAGCCGGGCCCTGGTCACATGGCACCGGATTATTCTCCCCAATGGATCCTCTGTTGTGATTGATAGTCTTCCGGCCAGTGATGTCTCCGGGTATGCGGGGTTAAAGGATCGTGTTGATCATCATAGCTGGACATTGATCAAAGGCATTGCTCTTGCCACTGTTTTAAGCGTGGGCACTGAGCTCGGTAAGCGTTCAACAGAAAGCGATCTGGTTCAGGCCATTCGCCAATCCACCCAGGGCAATATTCAGAAAGCTGGTGACCGGATCATCAGTCAAAAACTTGAAATCCAGCCCACTCTCAAGGTGCGCCCCGGTTGGCCGCTCCGCGTCATTGTGAGTAAGGATATTCTGATGCGCCCTTATAAACCAACCCCTTAAAGAAGCTGATCGCAAAGAAAGGACAGTCTTATGAGTGATAACAGTCTTGGAATGAATAGAACCCTTCAGATACAGCTTCTGGACTATAGCCTTTTGCCTGTCCCAATGAAGAGGATATCTTCGTCTGGGGCCCCCTGTAATCAGCTTTCGTTAGAACATGTTGAGCATGCGTTGTCTTTTGCCGGTGAGTTTGGTGGGCAAAGAGTACACATCATTGGAGGTGAGCCGACCTTGTCACCCTTACTGCTTCCGTCACTGGCGCTGGCCACTGATCAGGGGATAACGGATATCCATGTTTTATCGGGGTTAAGTTATGTGCCCCTTTGTCTGGTGCAACAGTTTAGGGATCATAATGTTAAACTCAAAACCTGGTTTTATTCTGATGATGCTGACATCCATGAAGAGATGACAGGCGATATCTGCTCCTGGACACACACTTTGCAGGGCATGGAAATCTGCTTGTCACTCGGCGTTGATCTGGAGGTCTGTATTCCGCTTCTTGAAGAGACATTGGACAGGCTGGAAGAAACCATCTGTTTTTTACAGGACCTGGGGATCAGAAATATTCGTTGCATTGAGGATTTGACATTAAAGGATGTGCTAGGGCCCGGAACACGGACAGCAAAACCAGTAGGTAAGACGGCCAGAAAACACATCAACAAAACACGTAGAGCTTCGACTGGACAAGTGTCGATCTGGGCCAATGGTGATGCCTCATTTGAAACTGAAACCTGTCATCGTTTTTTGGGGTCTCTGCATTATGCCCCTTTGCAGGATTTGCTTTTTTTAGATCAGCGCGAGACATTATTTTAAGGTCCAGAATTAATGACCTTTTACATTGAATTTTTATTATGAAAAATATAATTGCAATCACTGGTATAGGGAGAAAGATGACCTACAAATTATAGTATGCGGTACCTAGAGAATGCTCTAGGCAAGAGAGTTATCCCTTTGTTTTAATTTGTTCCCATTTCCTTGTTCTGCATAAGGAAATGTGAATAAATCAAAGTACCAGGGAGGGAGTAGTGATCCCTCCCTGGTACCGAAGAACATGATGCAAGATCTGGTTGCTGTCATGCCCCAAGGTTTTGGCACTTAGAGCTGCCTGTCTGGTTAAAGGTGCGAACACGCGTGTTCAGCCAGGTCTTGCCCCATTCTCAATCATTACAGAAAGGTGGCGTGCCTATGTCTTTCAAAATTTTCAACTCAAATGAAACTCATTTTCGGTCTCCTGACAATGCCTTTACCCAGTTTATGCGGATGCATTGTGTCAGATACACATTGATTGATAACGAGCACTTCTTTGCTGTGCGCGATATTATCGATGTTCTTGGTTACTCTCCAGCTTCTATTCAACATCTCACAAAACGATGTCCCAATAAAAGAAAAATTGAAATCGAGGGACGTCGTGGCATGACCAATGTCAACTTTATCCCTGCCAGTGACTTTTTACCTCTTGTTCTATCCTGTCCGTTTCCTTCGAGTGCTGTCAGACAACTTAAAAACTGGATTATAGAACAGGGCGTCTTAAATGCAAAGGGCTGTTGGCCTCAGATACAACCAAAAGATGTATCTGGTTCGTCAAATTCTCATAATCCGGGGGAGGTCTAGGATGCAACTGACCTCACGTGACATGAATTTATTTCGCTGGATCAATGGTTTTGGCTTTGTGTTTACCGGTCATATTGCTCAATGGATGGGCGTACGCTACCAGACGGCGAATGCACGGGTGCGCAAGTTAAAATCTGAAGGATTACTGTACAGCGAACACACATTTTGCCGCTTGCCTCATCTTTTGTTTTTGACGCAAAAAGCCTGGGGCTTAACAGAAGAAGCGCTGCCACGGCTCCTGCGACTTGGGCATCTTCATACATTGAACCATGATCTTCGGTTGATTGATTTGAGTCTGGAACTGACCAGTCAGCATGAGGGGAGTCAGTTTGTTCCGGAACGTCGCATTCGATATGACAAGAGCGGTAATAATATCAGTCATTATCCCGATGGCTACTTCTACCTGAAAGGCTATGAGAAACCCATTGCCATAGAATTGGAGCTAACACAAAAGAAAGCGACGCGTTTGCAATCGATTATCCGCAATTACAGAGCTTCATTTGATTATGAGGCCGTCTGGTACTTTACCAGTTCTTCTATAACGGCGAAGGTGACCAGGCTGACAACAGATGATCCTTTGTTTCGGGTAAATGAGATTGAGTATACGCCATGCCTGTAATGAATGCCCCGGACCTTGATCAAGGCACTGAAGCTCTTTTTCTTCTTATGATACTGCTTCTGGGGCTTGTTGGTCTTGCCCTTCTTGGTCCAACGGGAGTGGTATTCTTTTTAATGACTTTAGGCGGCAACCAGGGCCTCGGTTTGCAACGCATCGGGAGTGTCGGATTTGGAGCTTTGGGGCTTACTCTTGCTGTGATCTTTGGGCGAGGTTTCGATGATCCTTACTGGCAGGATCGGATTGATATTGCATGGGCTGTTGTGCTTGATGATCGGGGGACCGCTCTTTGGTTTGCCGATCTCAATATCTGTGTTGAAGCGATTTCCGGCGGCCTGCTTCTGGCAGCTTTGTGTTTGGGAGCGTTTGAGATCTGGAAGCTGTCTCCCTTTCGGCGTTTGGCCACACAACGAGAAACCATCAGGCAGAAAAACCGTACGACACGATGGGCCAGGTTCTGCCTAAACAGGGTCAATGGCGGGCCAGCGTCCAAGGCAACCATGACCGTGCTAGGAGTTGATAAAAAAACGGGAGCCACAGTGTCGGTACCGGATCAGTCCCTGAATACGCATATGCTGATCCTTGGAACCACAGGCAGCGGCAAGACTGTCAGCCTCCTTAATTTTGTTGAAAGTTTTGCTGATCGTGGCCTGCCCATTATCTTTATCGATGGCAAAGGCGATCTGGCATTGGCAGAGACGGTGATGGCTTATGCGGCGTTTAAAAAACGTCCCCATTGGCGGCTCTCCATGGTGGGGCCTTCTTGTGTTTATAACCCATTTGTTGGGGACTATACCTCTTTGAAAGACAAGGTCATTGCCCTGCGCCTGAACTGGAGTGAAGAGCATTATCTGAAACTGGCAGAAGGCTATCTGCAGATGGTGTTTAAAGTATTGCAGGCGATCAGGCATCCTGTGAACCTGCTCAGCGTAGCAAGGCAGTTTGACATCGATGTTCTGATGCAGACATTGAGGCAGGCTGAAGCGCAAGGGGGGATCAGTACGGTTCAGGCTAAAGATCTTATGGGTGAGATTGAAGGTCAACAGGACGCTGCCAAACATGTTGAAAGCCTTAAAGCCGAGCTTTCCAATCTGGCACATTCCAGTTTGCGGCATCTGTTTGATGTTACCAGTGCCAGACCTATGGACCAGGTCCTTTCCCTGAAAACAGTGCTGCAACAAAAGGGTGTGGCATACATGGCTTTAACACCACTGATCTATCCTGAAGTGGCAGGCGTCATGGGGCGGCTTATTCTCAATGATTTGAAAGCCTCACTCAATCCAGGCAATCCCCAAAAAGTGCTTCTTATCATAGATGAAATCAGTACGCTGGTTTCAACACAGTTTTTGAACTTCCTTAATCAGGGACGCTATGTGGGGCTGCATATTATATTGACCGCTCAATCCGTGGCAGATCTTGGTCAGAAGATCTCAGGCAATGCCAATCTGTTTATTCGCCAGATTCTGTCCAACTGCAATGTGTTCGTGGTTCATAAAATCAATGACCATGAGGATGCGGAACTTATGGCGTCAGTTCTTGGCACATCCCCTGAAATCGACTACACAGCGCAAGTTGCAGAGTTTGGCGCGGAAACAGGCCTTGGGTCAGCGCACCTGGTACATGAGTTTCTGGCACATCCTGATGAGATCAAGTCATTGTCACGCGGTGAGGCTCTTCTGTTGGATAAAAACCGCGCCAACACCCTCACCACATTTTTGGGACGTAAGGGGCTGCTGGTTGATTAAAAACTTAAGGCTTAACTTCCGACAGAGTTAAGGTGTCTGGTTACTGTTTGGGGTACTGTCTTGGATACTGTTTCCCGATACAGGAG
>JBOEGA010000031.1:0-28300 GCA_050633205.1 Methyloligellaceae bacterium
GATTGTGATTGAAGTCGATTGATACAAGAGGCTCGTCTACATAGCTAAGCACACCTTTAAGCTCATTCTCGGCAGCTTTCTTCATTGCTGCGTTAACTTCCTCAGCAGTAATCTCGCGGGAAGGAATGAACTTCAGGTCAATCATTGAAACATTCGGAGTTGGAACGCGAACAGCCGTTCCGTCAAGCTTGCCTGCAAGTTCAGGTAGCACAAGGCCAACCGCTTTGGCAGCACCCGTTGAAGTCGGGATCATGGAAACTGCAGCTGCGCGTGCACGACGAGGATCTGAATGAGGCGCATCATGAATACACTGATCGCTTGTATAGGCATGAACAGTTGTCATAAAGCCCTGCTCGATTCCACAAAGCTCGTGAAGAACTTTTGCAACAGGTGCAAGACAGTTAGTCGTACATGAAGCATTTGAGATAACTGTGTGATCGGCAGTCAGTTTGTCGTGGTTCACACCATACACAACTGTCAGGTCAACATCTTTACCTGGAGCTGAGATAACAACTTTCTTCGCGCCAGCTTCAATATGCTTTGCTGCGTCGCCACGGCTTGTAAAGAAGCCTGTACACTCAAGCGCAATATCAACACCAGCTTCACCCCATGGCAAAGCACTTGGGTCACGCTCGGAATAAACTTTGATTGAACGGCCATTGACAACAATCGCACTGCCATCAACTGCAACATCAGCATTGAAAGGCCCATGAACAGAATCGTATTTTAGCAGGTGGGCTAACATGTCAGTGGAAGTAAGGTCATTTACAGCAACAACTTCAATGTCGGTGCGACCGGACTCTAGAATAGCCCGAAAAACATTACGGCCAATACGACCAAAACCGTTAATAGCAACTTTGATTGCCATGTTTCTCTCCATATGATCTTAGATCTAATATTATATTTTGTTTATTCAGTCTTCAATTCTTTATGTAAGACTTCTCTCAACACGCACTGCGTTTAAAAAACATCCCGCATCGCTGCAAAAATACATGAAACATCTTTTTGGTGGCTCTTACCACCCTTCGGCAGAAAAGTCTCATGAATTTATCAAGCAAAACTAAGAATATCTGATATACGCTACGATTTTTCTATCGATCTCGGCTTAGAGTGAGTGGAGATTGAGCATAGCAAGTATATAAAGTCAATTATGATCCGTTGCGTCAATTTGTGGCTCTGATTGCCTGAAGGTAAAAGATCGCATTAACTATGAGGTATTATTTGAGTAGTTTTCAGGAAGTATTTATATTATTTAAGGTGAGCACGTAACTACTGAATAAATACTTGCGTTGACCAAATAATACGTGAGTATTTTGTGAATTAAGTGTGAAATATCCTTGGGAATATTATTTTTTATTTGATCAAATAAAAGATTTGAGTAATATTTAGTAAATACACAGTATTGATGTTATTTGTTGTTTGTATATTTATCAATACTAAGCTTGACGTTGTAATTTATTGTGGCGTTGCTTGTGGTTTATAGGCCCGGGGTGGGCTTGAGTTACATATTTCTTTCTTCCGGGAGACAGCCTTCCGGAAATTATAGGATGAACGGCAAATATATAGTCGTAACCATGAATATATTTGTGCCGTAGCTCGGGAAATTTTTTAGCAAAGTTGAGGCGATATAAAGTGGCAAACCTATTAGAAAAGCAGGACGCATTACAGTCAGTAGTTGAAAAATTGACAGCTGCACTGGACGGTATTGAGCAACGATTTGATACACATCTGGATGAATTCGCAAAGCATAGCGAAAGCAGCGATAATCTGATTGACGTTCAGAGAGAGCGTGAAGCTCTTAAAATGGAGCTTGATGAGGCCAGAGAACAGGCTGGCAAACTTGCAAGTGCTAATCAGGATGTTGCTAACAGACTTGATACAGTAATCAGCTCTATAAAAACTGTTTTAGGCAACGGTTAAAGCCAGCTCACATTTTTTACTTTATTCTGGGGGCTGAAAGATGAGCGACGTTGCTGTCACGATAAATGGCCTTAGATATCGTCTGACTTGCGAAGAAGGAGAGCAGGAGCATGTAGCCCGTCTGGCTTCCCATATTGATGACCATGTTTTGTCAATCAAAAGAGCCGTTGGCTCAGTTGGTAATGACCGGCTTCTGGTTATGGCAGCATTAATGATTGCTGATGAATTATGGGATGCAAAAAATGAGTTGCGCGGAATGCAGACCAGAATTGATCAATCTGGATCTCCCCAGCTCCTGATGGATCTGCAGGCTTTGGTCGGAAGAGTTGAAGCAATTCAGCAGCGGTTGATAGAGCTTGATGAAGATGTGCCATACGATGATTTCGACTATTATCAGGAGGCATGATAATCAGAGTAGGCAGGCCGGGTATTTTCTGCAAAAAAATTTATAACAACTGATTTGACATTTGCATGCAATCAGTGTTTATCAGGCGGGCTGCGGGGTTTGTTAGGAATACCGATGCTTTGGGCCTATAACTTCTCTGAGGGAGCTGACCCTGTCTGGGATCGTGGTCCCAATCACTCGGCGCCCACCTACGCTTGTAGGGACCCAGAGGAATCACCATGTCCGACGGCCACCGCGGCTCTACCACCTCAATAAAGTCGCCAGTCAGGCAGATATCAGGTCTTTAAGCGGCATTATAATAAATATATGTGAAGTTATGCCAGACTCAGGAAATACGGTTTCTCTTGAAAAGAACCGATTGCGCAAGCAGTTAAAGCCTCAAAGAGAGAAAATTACAGATGAAGAATATCAGTCTTCAGCAGCCTTGCTTGCTTCTGCCGACCTGACCAAACTTGGCATAAATCAGAATAGTGTTATTGCAGGCTATTACCCCATTCGCCGTGAATGTAACTGCTTGCAACTGCTGGAAAATCTACATAATCAGAACATCGTGACTGCACTACCCGTCATTAGAGGTGACGAATTAAGTCTTCATTTCAGGGAATGGGCTCCTGCAGACCTGCTTATTTCCGGCCAGCTCAACATTCCTGAGCCCGATAGTAAAGCCAGGAATGTCACACCCGACATCCTTCTTATCCCATTGTTAGCATTCGATAAAAATGGATATCGTCTCGGATACGGTAAAGGTCACTACGATAGAACACTTGCAGAATTAAGAAAGAACGCTAGTGTAACTGCTGTTGGTATTGCTTACGACGCACAAGAAATACCTCAGATACCGTTCGATCAATATGACCAGCGTCTTGATTGGATACTTACACCGTCAGGCTTGAAGAAACTAGGAGAATAAATCTGTGCGATTACTGTTTTTGGGAGATGTTGTTGGTCGCGCAGGTCGTGAAGTTATATCAAGTCAGTTACCAAGATTAAAAGAACGCTATGACCTTGATTTCGTTATTGTAAACGGTGAGAATGCTGCTGGCGGTCATGGCATAACCGAAAAAATCTACCAGGAATTTCGTGATGCAGGGGCTGATGTCGTAACCACAGGCAACCATGTCTGGGATCAGCGCGAAGCCTTGATCTTTATCGAGCGCGAACCTCGTCTGCTACGTCCCCTGAACTACCCGGCAGGAACTCCAGGCAAAGGCTGCGGTCTGTTTGAAGCCGGAAATGGTGCTCAGGTCCTCGTAATCAATGCAATGGGTCGCGTATTTATGAATGATCTTGACTGCCCGTTCCTGGCAGTAGAACGCGAAATAGAAATGTGTGGTCTGAAAGAAGTTGCAGATGTGATATTCATTGACTTTCACGCAGAGGCCACTTCTGAAAAACAGGCCTTCGCTCACTATTTTGATGGCAGGACAACCTGTATCGTTGGAACGCATACTCATGTCCCAACCTCGGACTACCGGGTTCTCAATGGCGGAACTGGCTATATGAGTGATGTGGGCATGTGTGGGGATTATGATTCAGTCTTGGGAATGGAAAAAGACGAGCCCGTACAACGATTTATATCAAGGATACCATCAGGTCGCTTCCAGCCTTCTTTAGGCGCACCGACTTTATGTGGATTGGCAATCGAAGTGGATGATGCAACGGGATTAGTAAAAGACATTGAACCAGTCCGGCTCGGTGGGTGTCTGAAGTCCACCGAGCCGGACTTCTGGGTCAAGTAATGAAGCATCTCGTGAAGCTATGCGGCTAAGCACTTCAGCCTGATGCTTTGCAAGTCCATGTGGCTGGACCGCTTTGACTGACGCCCTGGTCTGAAACAAGGCGTTAAATGCAGTGTCCTATAATCAAAGCTGCGCCTTTGATCATTTTCTCAGCAATAAGGAAGTATTTACGGAAGCGTAAAGGCTGATCGGGCGGATCTGCCTGATCAATCACATCGGAGAGGGCCTGGGGCAGAAGTAGGCTGGGTTCTCGTCCGTGTTGATCCTACTCGTCTCGTTGCATTTATCTATGTATCAACCAGACCAACAGTAAGTTGGCTCTGATATGTTGATCCTATTGATACTGGATCACTACAAAATCTAAATTAAGCGTTAATGGTAAACAAAAGGTTAACGGCCGTTAACTACTTATTTAGATTATCTGAAAAAACTACCAAATAAGCGAGATTATGTCAAAAATCACGTGTGAGAAGGTTAAGAAGCTGGATTCTGCGACACACCTATGGATTTTATTTGCGGTGACGCATATAACAAACGAATCAAAATTATCTATGCTTGCTGGTAACGCGGATCATTCTTTCAAATTCGCTGTATGGACCAACAGCATAAGAACAACGCAATTTCTGACCAAAGTAAGAGAAGACCATGGCAGGGCATTCCAAGTTTAAAAACATCATGCACAGAAAGGGCGCTCAGGACAAGAAGCGTTCGAAAATATTCTCCAAACTCTCCAAAGAGATCACCGTCGCCGCAAAAATGGGTACTCCTGACCCTGATATGAATCCGCGCCTGCGAACAGCAATTGCTGCTGCCCGCGCGCAGAATATGCCAAAAGACAACATTGAGCGCGCAATTAAGAAAAGTCAGCAGGATGGCGAAAACTACGAAGAAGTACGCTACGAAGGCTTCGGCCCCTCTGGTGTTGGCGTTATCGTTGAAGCCTTGACTGACAACCGCAACAGAACAGCCAGTGAAGTCCGTACGATCTTTGCTAAAAATGGTGGAAACCTTGGTGAGACCGGTTCTGTATCTTTCATGTTCGACCGTGTAGGCGCAATAGAATTCGCAGGCGACGTTGCCAGCAATGACGATATGTTCGAAGCAGCTCTTGAAGCAGGAGCAGACGACTGCGAATCCGGTGACGATCTTCACACATTATACTGCGATGCAGAATCTCTTCACGAAGTCCTCAAGGGCCTTGAGGAAAAATTCGGTGATCCGCAGTCAGCAAAGATCATCTGGAAACCACAGAACAATCTCGACGTAGACGATGAAAAAGGCGAAAAGCTTCTGAAACTCCTCGATCTTCTTGAAGATTCAGATGATGTCCAGAATGTTTACGCAAACTTTGAAGTTTCAGACGAACTGATCGAAAAAATGAGCGCCTGATAACTTTGATAAACAACTCAGGGTACAGGCAATTGCAGCGGGGGTTGCATGACGAAACAGATCCGTATTATCGGCATTGATCCGGGACTTCGCAATACAGGATGGGGCATCATTGAAACAGATGGTGTCCGCTTATCCTATATAGACAGTGGTGTTATCAAGGCTGATAAAGACGAAGAGCTGGCTTTTCGCCTGCTCGAAATCTACAAGGGACTATGTTCGATATTGCACTCTTTTGCACCTCATGAAGCGGCTGTAGAGCAGACCTTTGTAAACAAGGACGCAACTGCAACCCTGAAACTTGGCCAGGCCCGCGGAATAGCTCTCCTCGCCCCTGCCGAGGCAGGATTGCGTGTAGCCGAATATGCTCCAAACGCAGTCAAGAAAACCGTTGTCGGGTCAGGCCATGCGGATAAACATCAGGTCAGCGCAATGATGAGCTACCTCCTGCCAAAAGCAAAACCAAAAGTGCATGACGAAGTAGATGCACTGGCCATTGCGATTACCCATGCCCATCACAGACAGGTTTCCGCCCGCGTCGAGGAGCAACTCAAAAAGGCCGCATTATGATTGGAAAGCTCAAAGGCATCATAGATGAAATCGGAGATGACTGGGTACTGCTGGATGTCAACGGCGTATGCTACGAAATCAGTTGTCCGTCCAGAACATTAGGCGCCCTCCCTTCAAAAGGTGAAGCCGCAACCCTGTCCATTGAAACCTATGTCCGCGAAGATCAGATCCGCCTCTTCGGTTTCAGCAATGAACAGGAGCGCACATGGTTCCGTCTTCTGCAAAGCGTCCAGGGCGTTGGTGCAAAAGTAGCGCTCGCAATCATGGGTACTCTGTCAATGACAGACCTCTCCAATGCTATTGCCACACAGGACAAGGCTATGGTTGCGCGTTCTCCCGGCGTCGGTCCAAAAGTTGCCGGCCGTATTGTTTCCGAACTGAAAGATAAAGTCCCAGCCTTCAGCATCTCTGAAGTCATGGGCGAAACAGCAAAATCAGGTGAAGCTGCAACTCCGGCTTCTTCCGCAACCTCAGATGCAATATCCGCACTGACAAACCTTGGTTATGCTCCCGCACAGGCCAGCGCTGCAATCGCTGCAGTCTATAAAGATGCAGGTGACGACGTAACCACAGAAACCCTCATTCGGCTGGGCTTGAAAGAGCTTTCAAGCTAATCCTCCTCCCGAACACAAGTAATAATGGTAAGCACAATGGACGGGCTCAAAAACACATTCGATATAATCGACGAAATCCTGGCAGAAAATAACGCTGATCAGATCAAAGAGCTGAACCTGCGCGAAAAAAGCCCGGAGTTTGAATATTTTATTGCCAGATACGAGCTTGAAAATCAGGATAGTTTAAAGCACGGCCTGGAACATCTTGCTGAGTTACTGCACTATGATCCCGCCCGTAAAGAATGGCTTGCCATACTTGAAAGCTATCTGGAAAAGATAGATGACCCACTCGCAATGCTGGAGCCTGATGGCGAAGACCGCTATTTCGCAACTGAAGCGGTACGAGCGTTTATTCTGGCAAAAAAGGGCGATACCGAAAAAGCCATCCAGATCCTTCTCGCCATCAGCGAGGTCAAACCGGACGTCCCTTATCTCGACTGCTGTGGCGTCGAGTGGTTAAATCAACCCGAAGCCCTGAATAACGTAAATCAGGAAACCTACCTGAGAACATTTATAAATGCCCTGTTGCGCTTCCCCGAATACAAACTTCTGACCGCAGAAGCAGAAGCCCGCTTAAAAGCATATACCACTCTCTTCAGCGAATATCATAAACTCCACGAACCCGACGAAACGTCACTGATGATCCATGTTGGTCTTCTCCGCAAATCTGGTGAGTTTGATCACGCTCTTGCTTTGGCGGAGCATAATGTCCAGAGAAATGGCGGCTGGAACGCTATCATTGCGCTGGGCCTGACCTTGCGCGAGAAAGGTGATTTTGCCAAAGCGGAAACCACCCTGCAACAGGCCTACGATAGCGACCCGTCTCGGGGCGTCTCCCCCATTCTTGAAATAGCCGATATGTATTTCAACCGGGCAGACTGGCCCCACGCCCTCGACTGGTACAATAAGCTAACCGCAATAGAAGCTGATAACGGTTGGGCACACGCCTCAAAACTTTATTGCAGATGGAAAATACTCGCACAGTCTGAATACCCGGAAGAGCTGATATCATTCTCGGCGCAAAACACGGAAGACCAGCGCTCCTATAACCTCCTGAATGAGTTCCGTCCCTATATCGGTTACCTGCCAAAACCTGTAGACGCAACAGCAAGTGTCCTGACACAAATGCTGGAAAAAACAAAAGACAGAGAAGGCAATCTGGATGGCAACAAATGCAATATCAAATTAAGCTCACTGGAATCCCCGAGCAACCTTCTTGCCTTTCAACTTGCATTCGGTGAAGACTTCAAGGTCAATCTGGAAGTCGAAAATGTCCCGGAACCGGACCCCCGTGAGCCGGTTATCGATGTTCCATACAACCTGTGGAAATATAACGGGACAGAGGCAACACAGGCACTTCCTGAACCAACGGATGAGATTGCTGGTCTTGTTGCTGACCTGTCATCAAAACCTTTTGAGAAAATCTGGCCGTTAGCCAGTCGTATTGCAGTCACCATGTCAGATGATGATATAGAGAATCTGCTATCTGTCATAGTACACCCGCCATCTGTAACGGGAGACTTTGACGTGTTGGACTGGATACCACGAATTCAGTATTCCGCATCTGCAATAATCGCCAGCTTACCCGGTGACTGGAACAATTCCAGAAAAAGAGAAGCACTCATTTCAGTTCTTCTTGGCCCGCGAGACTGGGCAACCGAAGCCGCAATAGTCTCCCTGACAAAACTGGTGGAGCAACAGCCAGCAATAGCTCTCGACATCCACAACGCATTCCTGAAGCTGCAAAACGCCATCCCAAAAACAGGTGCCTGCAACTACGAATACGCCCTCTACAGCAACTGGCTAAAATTCCCCAACCTGTTCGAAAACGAGCGGGAAGACCTGAGAAATATATTGAAGGGAATGATTGAAAGTGAATAGTGGTTTAATGTCGGTAGTGTGGGGGGAAGTCTACGACAAGTGCTGGTAATTTTCCTGCGCCCTCAGCAGATATGTTTGCATATCATTGTCAAACGGCAGAAGTAAAATTATTGGATGTGGGGTAAATTTATATTCAATGGACTCATGTGGTTACTGGATCCCTGCCTACGCAGGGATGACAAAAGTTAGGGGTAAGTTCTTTTGTATAGTGCATCGAATGGGCTTAGCCTTACTAAAATTCTCTCGGTAAAATAAGTAGTCTCACCGCTTGTCATTCCTGCGAAGGCAGGAATCCCGTACCCCCTTGCGCTAGTTGTTTTAAGTTTAAATCTGTTATTAGTCGGGAATAGTTTTTTCACAATGCTTGCAGATAGTTACCCGAACTCTCACAACAGGTGCTGCTCTAACAGTCAAAGCTGACATAGGGACCTACGATTACCGGGTAGAGATCTAGCCAGTCGGGGTTTCGTTCCTCCAGCAATCGGATTTTCCATTGCCGCTTCCATTTTTTAAGCTGCTTTTCGCGCTTAATTGCCTGATCAATATAGGAATAGTGTTCATAATATATGAGGCGGTCTATTCCATACTTGCTGGTGAACCCCTGAACCAGTTTGTTTTTGTGCTGCCATATACGCTGGACCAGATCATTGGTTACGCCGATATAGAGGGTTCCTCCTGTTTTATTTGCAAGTATATATGTGAAGTATGAGTGATCCATATCAAGAGTTATGTAATATTAGCAAGTGTTAGACAATATATGGTGAGAGTTTTTTTAACACAATGCTTTCTCGTGGTTACTGGATCCCTGCCTGCGCAGGGATGACAAAAGTTAGGGGTGGGTTGTTTTGTATAGTACATTTAATAGGTTTAGCCTTACCAAAACTCTTTCGGTAAAATAAAAAGCCTCACCGCTTGTCATTCCTGCGAAGGCAGGGATCTCGTAACCCCTTGCGCTGGTTGTTTTGGGCTTGAGTCTGTTATTAAGGCTTGAAGAGTTTATTCACAATGCTTTCTCGTGGTTACTGGATCCCTGCTTTCGCAGGGATGACAAAAGTTAGAAGTGGGTTGTTTTGTATAGTGCATGTAATAGGCTTAGCCTTACTAAAACTCTCTCTCGGTAAAATCAAAAGCCTCTCACCGCTTGTCATCCCTGCGTAGGCAGGGATCCCGTAACCCCTTGCGCTGGTTGTTATAAGTTTGAGTCTGTTATTAAGGCTGGAAGAGTTTATTCACAATGCTTTCTGTTGGGGACCCGGGCTCCTTCCTTCAATGAAGTAAAAGCTAAAACCTACTCACCCCTCTCAAGCTTCCTGATACAAAAACCAACCATTTTTTGGTTGGTTTTCCAGCGCCTCTGGCATACGCGTTCTCTGTTTTCCTGAGTGGTATTTTGTAGGCGCTTGCGTTCTGCATTTAGATCTGCATTGCGGTTAAAGGCAGGGCTGGAAATCCAGCTGGTTATCTGATCTTTATATGAAATTCCCATAACAATAGCGCTGAAAGAAAAAAGCGCAGTGATTATGAGATGGCTAATTTTCATAAAATTTTAAGTTCCTGTCCATGCAGTCACAACTCAACAGGTTAAGCCCCTTGTCTTAACAATGAGCAAAGGCTGGCAACAAAAGCAGGATTAATTTTTATGGAGATCGGGGGAGAACCTAGGCCCTGTACTCCGAGTAAGGTGTATGGATATGAAGAACACCACTGTCATCTACAAATGTCTTAAAGGCAGCATATGAGTCTTCCTCGGTCCAGTAATCGAGGATTTTTTCAACATGCGCTTTAGGGACTTTAACCCATAATAACGGATTTCTTGAGGTCAGCGAATAGTCAGGGTGCAGGCTCATCGCAACAGACTTTGCCTCGGCAACAAGTTCTTTCAGCTTCTTGATCTTATATTCTTTAGCTTTTGCCATAAGAATGCTCCATGTTTTCTATTCGTAAAATATCTGAAGGCTTATACAGTATTTCCAGCATAATAACTATGATTTGTAACAGTCTGTAAATACAATAAACACGAGAAAGAAACTTACCTTCCACCAATCTGTAGACGCCCCCCACCCAAATCATGTTATAACACCCTGAACAAACCAAAAACGCCCGGGACAAATGACTGAAAGACAGATATCGCCACAGAAAAAAGAAACCGATGAAACTGAAACTTCCTTGCGGCCGCTGGCGCTGGGAGAGTTTATCGGTCAGGAACAGGCCCGTGCAAACTTGCGCGTATTTATTCAGGGCGCAAAGGATCGGGGGGATGCACTCGATCACGTTCTTTTTGCAGGCCCTCCCGGCCTTGGCAAGACAACACTTGCCCAGATTGTTGCCCGTGAGCTTGGAGTAAACTTCCGTGCAACATCAGGCCCGGTCATAAGCAAGGCCGGAGACCTTGCAGCCCTGCTGACAAACCTTGAAGAGCGGGATGTCCTCTTTATTGATGAAATACATCGCCTGAACCCGGCCGTTGAAGAAGTGCTGTACCCGGCAATGGAGGATTTCCAGCTCGACCTTATAATCGGTGAAGGCCCGGCAGCACGCTCCGTAAGAATCGATCTGGCAAAGTTCACGCTCGTCGCAGCAACAACCCGAGCCGGACTTTTAACAACACCATTACGCGATCGTTTTGGCATCCCAGTTCGCCTGAATTTCTATAATCTGGATGAGTTGGAACTAATCGTATCCCGTGGCGCCGGAGTACTCGGACTGCCTATAAGCCCGGACGGAGCAAAGGAAATTGCCCGCAGGTCCAGGGGAACTCCGAGAATTGCCGGACGCCTTTTAAGGCGTGTCCGTGATTTTGCGTCCTTCGAGAATGCGCCTGTTGTTGACGCTGAAGTTGCAGACCGTGCACTTCGGAAACTGGAAGTCGATTCTTATGGTCTTGATGCACTGGATCACCGTTACCTTCGTTGCATAACAGATAACTATGGCGGCGGCCCTGTAGGTATCGAAACTATTGCTGCCGCCCTGAGCGAACCGCGTGATGCCATTGAGGAAATCGTCGAACCCTATCTTCTGCAACAGGGGTTTATAGGCCGAACGCCCAGAGGACGGATTGTAACCTCAAAAACATATATCCATCTGGGTTTGAAACGCCCCATAACCAAAGACAGCCCGCAACTGGGAATGTTTGAAGAAAACGAATAAAAACAAAAATGACTGATAACAATAATCAATGGCCGGACCTTGCTGGCAAAATAGAAGGTACACAGCACATTCTCCCTGTCCGTGTCTATTTTGAAGACACAGACTTTACCGGAGTGGTCTATCACGCAACCTATCTCCGCTGGTGTGAACGTGGGCGCTCGGACTTCGTCCGCTTGCTTGGAATTCACCATAATGAACTGCTGAACCCTGAAGGTGATGCTGAGCCAAGCGTGTTTGTTGTTCGTCACATTGAAATCGATTATCTCCGCCCGGCAAAAATTGACGAAATCCTCGAAGTAATAACGGAAACAACTGAAGTCGGCGGCGCAACAATTACACTTTCCCAGAAAGTTGTGCGTGATGGAACAGTACTGGCAAAGCTTAAAATAAAAATCGTTTTGATAAACCAGTCAGGTAAACCACAAAGAATTGGAAAAATGATGCAAGAGGCGTTTTCTAAAGTCAAAAATTAGGTTATTGCTGTGACCATAGTGATCAAAGGTATCTTTATTTAAAAAAAGCCTTTTTCTTATGGCAATTACCATAAAAATCAGGAAGAGTTACAATAAGATATTGCGTTAAATACAAAAAATGAGAAACGACTCAATATATCCTGAGACAAAAATAATATGGCTTTCATGTCCGGGGGAATTCGTGCGTATAGCGCAGGACAGCAAAGTCGCAAGCACAATATGAGGCCGCATGGAACTTTTTAGCTTAATATCGACAGCACAGGCAGCATCAGGTGAATTGGGAGCAGTGAAGCCTGCAGTGGACCTCTCATTCTGGACACTCTTCTGGCAGGCTCATATTATCGTGAAGTTCGTGATGATTGGTTTGCTTGTTTCATCGATTTGGTGCTGGACTATTATAGTAGAAAAACTGTTCACGTTCAGTAAGCTGCGAAAATCGATGGAAGTTTTCGAGCAGCAGTTCTGGTCAGGCCAGTCATTGGAAGAGCTGTACTCATATCTGAGCCAGCGCAATACTTCCGGCATGGCAAGCGTTTTCGTATCCGCAATGCGTGAATGGAAGCGTTCTGTCGAAACCAGCACACGTTTCCTGCCCGGTGTTCAGATGCGCGTTGAAAAGGTTATGGATATAACCATCGCCCGTGAAATGGAACGTCTGGAAAATCGCCTTCTGTTTCTGGCGACTGTTGGCTCTACGGCTCCGTTCATAGGGCTGTTTGGCACCGTCTGGGGAATTATGACGACACTGGCTGCAATCGGTGCAACAAATAATTCAAGTCTTGCAGTAGTCGCACCAGGCATGGCAGAAGCACTCTTCGCAACTGCGCTGGGGCTGCTGGCAGCAATTCCGGCCGTTATTTTCTATAATCGCTTCTCCAGTGATTCTTCCAGACATTCGCAAAAGCTGGAAGGTTTTGCTGATGAATTCTCGACAATGCTGTCTCATCAACTTGATGTGAGGAGATAAAATTATGGGAGCGAGTCTTGGCGGCGGAGAACTTGACAGCGGCGGTGGCAGACGCAGAAAACGTCGTGCTTACAAGCCTATGGCCGAAATTAACGTCACGCCATTCGTGGATGTTATGCTGGTTCTGCTGATCGTATTCATGGTAACCGCTCCCCTGTTGACAGTGGGGGTTCCCATAGAATTGCCAAAAACCAATGCCAAACAGCTCAACACTCCCAAAAAAGAACCACTAACCATTACCATTGATGGTAAGGGGCGGATTTTCTTGCAGAAAACAGAAGTTAAAGTTGCAGAAATAGAACCAAAGCTAAAAGCGATTACGGAAAGTGGTTTCAACGAGGAAATTTATATTCTGGGCGATGTTAAAGCCCAGCACGGTGTCGTTGCGAAAGTTCTTGGCGCAATAAATGCTGCAGGCTTTACAAGAATCAACATTGTAACCGACTCTTAAAACCACGAAGGCAGGACGCAGGAATTGAGCAAAGCTCTCATCATATCGGTGATAATGCATGGAATGTTTGCCAGTGTATTGGCTGTGATGGGCTATACGTTCCATGTTCCAAATACCCTGCCACCCGGAAAGCATATCCCTGTCAATATTATGACCCGTGGTGAATTCACAAAAGTGAAATTCGGAGGTGAGAACGGTAAGGACACTGACAAGCCTGCAAAAGCAAAGCCGGTTGCTAAAAAGCAAAGCAAAAGAAAAAAGCCCCGTAAGGCAATTCGCGAAGCAACAACAAAGAAAAAAACTACACAGGCTTCAGAAAAGAAGGCAGTAAAAAAAGCTAAAGCATCAAAAAAAGTAAAAAAGAAAGCACCAAAGAAGAAAAAGGTTCTGGTTGAAAAAAAGAAAAACCGCGATGCAAGAAAAGCAAAAAAGGAATTTAATCCGGACCAGATAGCAGCCCTGCTGGATAAGCAGCCATCCGACCGCGATAAACTTGATGACAAAAAGAAAAAAGAAGACAAAAACAGGGAGCTGGCAAAAGGCAGCGACGACGGTGAAGCAGATAAACTGACAGCAGATGATTACACATATGTTGCCTCAAGAGTAAGCAGTTGCTGGAATATGCCTATAGGCCAGCTTGGTGCAGAAAATATTGAAGTAAAAGTGCATCTGAAATTAAAAGTTGACGGCACCCTTGCTTCCAAACCTCAGATCAGGGCTTCATCAAATAATATCGTTGGTAAGGTCGTTGAAGAGACTGCAGTGAGGGCCGTTATTGCATGTCAGCCTTATAAATTGCCGGTCAGTAAATATAGGAACTGGAAGGATATGGTTCTTATTTTTGACCCAAAAGATATGTATCGCGAATAGTAGGTTTTATTGGCAATAGCCTGAAAAGAATAATGAAAAAACAAGGATATTCCCATGAGGAAAATACCTGAACAGAACATGCGTTTATCAGAACGCCCGTTAAGAATGATAGGAGAACTGCACATGCTGAAATTTTTGAGTGTAAATATCCTGATCGCATTTATTCTTTTTTACAATATTCTTCCCGCTGCTTCGGCACCTGCGGAAGTGAGAATCACTAAAGGGCGTATTAAGGCACTGCAGGTTGCCATTCCGGATTTTGAAGTCAGCTCCTCAGAGATGAGAGAGATGGCAAACAAGATCACCGGAGTAGTCGCATCTGATTTGGAAAAGTCCGGCCTCTTCAGGCTTATAGATAAAGCCGCATTCATTCAGAAAAGAGTATCTGTTGATACTGCTCCAAACTTTAAGGACTGGCGCCTGATTAATGCGAAGGGTGTTGTCGTTGGTCGTGTCAGTTTGACCGGGCAGGGCGATATCAAGGCTGAATTCCGTCTATGGGATGTGGTTCTTAATAAACCTCTGACCGGACAGGTTTTCACAGCAAAACGGGAGAACTGGAGGCGTATTGGCCATATCATTGCTGACGTAGTCTATGAGCGTTTAACTGGCGAGACAGGTTATTTTGACACCAGAGTGGTCTATGTCGACGAAACAGGCCCTAAAAACAAGCGTGTAAAACGTTTGGCAATAATGGATCAGGATGGAGCAAACGTCCGCCTGTTAACCGATGGGGGAAGCCTGGTTCTGACGCCTCGCTTTAGTCCGACACGCCAGGAAATTACGTATATGTCCTATGAGGGAGGGACTCCAAGAGTATTACTCTACAACCTTGATAACGGGCAGCGGCGTGTTGTTGGTAATTTTCCTGGAATGACATTCGCTCCGCGTTTCTCACCTGATGGCCAGAAAATTATTATGAGCCTGACAAAGGAAGGCTCCTCAAACCTCTTCCTGATGGATCTTCGTACACGGCAGACAACGCAGCTAACGGACAGTGAAGCCATCAATACAGCACCAAGCTTTGCTCCAAATGGCAGAAATGTTGTATTTGAGTCAGACAGGGAAAGGGGGCAGCAACTTTATGTAACAGACCTTTCCGGTGTAGCTCCGAGGCGTATCAGCAGTGGAGAAGGGCGCTATTCAACTCCGGTATGGTCACCACGAGGAGACTATATTGCATTTACAAAGCAGCTTGAGGGACGCTTCCTGATCGGCGTAATGCGACCTGACGGAACAGGTGAGCGTATTCTGACAGAAGGATATCATAATGAAGGACCAACCTGGTCTCCCAATGGCCGTGTGCTGATGTTCTTCAGGGAATCCAGAGGACCAAACGGGGGTCCCAGATTATATTCTGTTGACCTGACAGGCTATAATGAACGTGAAGTTCCCACACCTTCGTTTGGCTCCGATCCTGCCTGGGGACCTTTGATAAAATAATCGCGGTTCAGATTTTATATTCGCTGATCTGTAAATATTACCGTGTCTCTTCTTTATGGAAACTTATAATTAACCAAATCAATGAAAGTTGGCGTGTAGTATTTCTTGATATATAGTGTATTTCTTCTTTTGTTATAAGTATAGAATTTCACTTATCTGGAGAATATAAGTAAATCCTTTCATATTTTCAGGAGAGATCTTTATGCGTGCTTTGAGAAACATTTTCGTTATCGCATCAATTCTTGGAATGATTGGTGCTCTAAGCGCTTGTCATAACCGTCATGAGCCTATGAAACTTGGCTCAGCTACTCTGGATAATCAGCAGGTTCTTCCTGGTTGATAAGCCTTTGTAAAAGAAAGGAGAGTTTGCTTCTGACAAAGGTTAGGCAGGCTTTCCTTTCTGATTTTTTATAAAACAGGAATGCATTCTGGTAAATTGATATCTGCTTCATCTGCATAAATTCTGGGTTGTTAAAAGTTTTAAACAGCAATCTTTGAGAATCCCCCCCAAATCATGCTAAAATACATCATTATACTCAGAACCTGATTGCAAATATGTACAGGTAAAGACTTTCGTGCCATTGTCGCGTCAAGTTCGCGAAATATTTAACAAATGCGGTCTCGTTTTAAGTTTGGTCAAACCGCTATTGAAACCTGGATATTATGTCTGGGTGTGCATGTACGCATTGAAATCAAAATAAGGTAAGTCCATGAAAGAGAATGGTAAGTATTTGTATCACGGGCGTTTTATAAAATTTGCAGTAATGGCAGCATTGTTGGTGCCTCTGGGACTCGCCGGATGTTCATCTAAAACATCAACAGGACTGATTACAAACTCATCTGGTGGAAAATACCGAACCGGATCTATTGGACAGTTTGAACAGGAAGTCGGTAAAGTTGTCCGCTTTACAACAGACAGCACAAAACTGAATGATGAAGCCAGACGCATACTCGCCGCTCAGGCCAGATGGTTGAATCGCTACGCGCAATACTCCATACTCCTGGAAGGTCATGCAGATGAACGTGGTACAAGGGAATACAATATTGGTCTGGGAGCGCAACGTGCAGACGCTGTAAGGCGTTATCTTGCATCCCGGGGTGTGAATCCTTCAAGGATTAGAACAATTTCCTATGGTAAGGAGCGCCCCGTTGCTTTATGTGATAATATCTCGTGCTGGTCGCAGAACCGTCGTGTGGTAACAATTTTGAATAATAGAGCTGGAAGCTGATACAATCGGTGACTATATTATTTCTTATTACACAAAATCTGTCTGCATAGAGCGCTTTGCGATGTAACAAGAGTTGTTTTGAGGCTTGGAGATTATGCATTTCTGTGGAGACAAGCTCCGGAAATTAAATAAAAAACTTAAGCTTGTAAGAGCTGATAGTATTTTTCGTGTGTCGGAAAGGCAATTTGAAATCAGAGCTTCTCTTTGGATGGGCGCTTTATGCCTTATAGTTTCTTTATTGAATATCGAAAATGCGACTGCAGATACTCAGCGCGTGGCAGAAGAGAGCTATATAAAGGCCTTCTGGGGAAATGACAGTCTGGCTGGGGATAAACACCGGCCACGACTAGTCCAGAATGCAAAATCTTCAAAAGAGCGAGATGACTGGACCAGCTGGCCTCAGTGGGAGGGACTTCCCAGTGATGGATTTGCTGATCATAAGCCAGGTGCCGTAACTGATGAAACAATAGATCAGGTCGCGCAGGAAATTTATGACAGGGCATATACGCAGTTTCTTGTAGGAGATCTCCGCGCAGCCGAGCAGGGTTTTGTAAGGGTCATAAACCATTACTCCCAGAGCTCTGTCGCATATAAGGCCCGTCTGGCATTGGCAAAAGTTTATAGCCGGAAGAATATAAAAAACGGGCTAGATAAAAATCTAGCAGGAAATACCTCATTTAATATATTGGGGTCAAGTATTCAGCAGCTATCCATAATTTCCCTTAGCGAAGATTTTGAGAGTAAGGCAGAGATTAAGCCTACTGAGAAAACAGTTTCCTCGTTGGCGATTAATACTTCATCAAATGGCTCAAAGGATGATTTTCTGTTGAATGTTGGTGATCGGGTGTTCTTCTCTAAGCGGAGTGCATCGCTGACCCGGGAGGCTGAAAAGCTTCTGCAAGCTCAGGCTGATTGGTTGAAAGCAAATAAAAATTATAAACTCCTCATAGAGGGGCATGCAGACGAAGAGGGACCTGATCACTATAATATGGTGCTCTCTGCAAACCGGGCATTAAGTGTTCAACAGTTCTTCTTAAGCCGGGAAATAGATCCGGGCAGAATAAAAACCAGACATTTTGGCAAGCGCAAACCGGTTGCTATATGCAAAAAAGAAAGCTGCTCAGTCCAGAATAGGCGAGCTGTTACAAAACTAATTCCACAATCTGAAAAATAGAGTCTGAAAAAATAGATTCCAATCTTGATGTTGAATAGTTGCCATGTCTCATTCTCGAAAAGATATGCTGGTTAAGATGGCAAATAATAAAATAAAGCTGGTGACGATATGAATATAATAAGTTTGATTAGGGTTTCTGGCCTTTCTGCAATTTTTCTTTGGGTATCATTAGGCTATGCATTAGCGCAGCAGGGCCCCGGGGATTCAAAAGAGCTCCAGGCAATGCAAAAGCGTGTAAGTGAACTTGAAGCCCAGGTTCTGAATATGCAGGTTGTGATTGGCTCATTGGAATCTCTGTTAAAGCAACAAAGAGCTTCTGCAACAGTAGGCCAGTTTAGTACTCAGTCCTCTGCCGGTGGTTCATCATCTGGTGATGACAACGAGCGTATGGGAATTCTTGAAACTAAAATTCAGGCTCTTACTGCACAGATTGAACAGATTACTAACCAGATGCAGAACGGAAGTGTTGGCACTGGAAGGCAGGGTAACAGCACAGACGATTCAACTGGGCAATATCAGCAGAGGGGCAGCTTGAATCAATCAGGTGGTACACGCCTGTCAGCATTGCCTTCTGTCGCTTCAGAAAGTGGGGGAAATGGAAACCCCGCAATGATGTATGACGAAGCTTATGGCCATCTCCTGAGGCGTGATTATCCTTCTGCTGAAAAGGCATTTGTAAGCTTTTTAAAAAAATACTCCAATGATAATCTGGCAGGAAATGCACGCTACTGGTTAGGTGAAGCTTACTACCAGCAGGGAAATTTTAAAAAAGCAGCCGACAGTTTTCTTAAAGGATATAGCCAGCATAAAAGGGGAGCAAAAGCTCCTGATAGCCTGCTGAAACTGGCATTATCACTGAATGAGCTGGGGCAGACGAAGGCAGCCTGCTCCACATTTAACGAGCTGAATAAAACCTTTCCGGAAGCCCCGAAGCATGTATCCAGTCGTGCAGCTAAGGAATCACGCCGTTTGGGGTGTTAAAGGGTGTATCAGTTAAACCCGCCTGTTATTCAGGTATTCGTGTGAAGTAAATGGATAAGCAGAAACTGTTTCAATGCCTTGAACCCTACAACTCTGTCGCTTTGGCAGTTTCGGGGGGAGCTGATAGTATTGCATTGATGTGGCTGCTGAAAAGTTGGCAGGAAACCCGTCAGGCCTCTCAAAGCCCATATCCTGAAATTCATATTCTGACCGTTGACCATGGCATCAGGCCAGAGTCTCAGCATGAAGTTCTA
The DNA here is from genome assembly GCA_050633205.1 of Methyloligellaceae bacterium. Lineage (GTDB taxonomy): Bacteria > Pseudomonadota > Alphaproteobacteria > Rhizobiales > CBDHHC01 > CBDHHC01. Next base: position 19,509 of record JBOEGA010000031.1, read on the forward strand.
TGGGTTAGGCAACAGGCCGAAAAGCTGGGATTTCCGGTAGAGGTACTAAGATGGTGCGGTGAAAAAGCCAGATCATCAATTCAGGAAAAAGCCAGAGATGCAAGATACCAGCTTATGTCAGAATGGTGTCGTGCCCGGCATATTCCCGCAATAATAACGGCTCACCATCTTGATGATCAGGCTGAAACATTAATTATGCGGCTGGCTCGCGGTTCTGGCGTTGACGGTTTGGCCGCAATCTCAAATATTACCTACCTGCATGACATTCTGCTTATACGGCCATTACTTGAAGTCCCAAAGCAGGATCTGATTTCCTATCTGAATACTCTGGGAGCGGAATGGATAGAAGATCCCAGTAATGATAATGAGGATTTTGAACGGGTAAGAATTCGTAACGCACTACCTGCATTATCAGACCTTGGCCTTCAGGCACCAGCGATCGCACGTTCAGCAAAAAGAGTAAGACGCGCCAGTACTGCATTGGATTATTACGCGAAACAGCATCTTATTCAGTTATGTCGTCTGGAACCGGAAGGGTATGCAGTTATTGACAGAAATGCTGTTATGGGCCTGCCGGCAGAAATATCTCTTAGATGTCTGACCAGAATAGTCCATCTGGTAGGCGGAAAAGTGCAGGCGCCATCAATGCAGAAAATGGAAAACCTTCATGAACAGTTAGGCAGCCTTCAGTCGGAAGATGCATCTGTTTCAGGCTGTATTGTCAGACAGGTAAGAAACACACTTTTAATAGCCAGAGAAGTCCGCAGGGATAATCTTCAGGACCAAAAGCTTTTATCAGGGGCAGAAACTCTCTGGGATAATCGATACAGAATTATCTTGTCTCCCGATGCCCCGCATAATATTCATGTCCGGTTCCTGACAGAGCAGGGATATTTAGCCTTACCTGACTCTTACAGAGAAAGCCCGGCAAAAGACGACTATCATTTCAATCCCGCTGTCAGAAGCAGCCTGCCATCCTTTTGGGTGGATAATAGACTGATATCAGTTCCCCACCTTCAGTTTACTGCAGAAGGTATATCGGAAGAAGCTGTATCAGTTGAATATATCCATGCTTTGGAAGGACAGAAGTAATCACTGCCTCTGCTGGTTGTTACCTGAAATCAATAATTATTTGCCCCAGGCAATAAAGCTTGTATTCAGGAAGCCCCTGTCTGTTTTCCCGTAAATAAAAGGAGACCCGTCTTCTTTCACAACACGGCCACCTGCAGCTTGTAAAACCGCATGTCCGGCAGCAGTATCCCATTCCATTGTGGGGCCAAGCCTGGGGTAAAGATCTGCTTCCCCGGCAGCCAGAAGACAGAATTTCAATGAGGACCCGGCACTCTTTGTAGAGATAACCTCATATTCACTCAGAAAGGCTTTGGTTTCATCATTCATGTGGGAGCGGCTGGCAACAACAACATACCCCTCAGAAGATGGAGTGGATGTTTCAATCCTTCGGTTATTTTCAAGCTTGGCATTCTCATTTTCACAATCCAGTTCAGCAATAAATGCATCCTGTCCGGATAGATTATAGAAAATTTTCTTCATGGCCGGCGCAAAAACAATACCAAAGCAGGGAACGCCATCAACAATCAGGCCGATATTGACGGTAAATTCATCCCGCTTGTTAATAAATTCTTTCGTGCCATCGAGGGGGTCAACAAGAAAAAAGCTGTTACCAATCTCCGGTATATTGCCTGCACTGACAGATTCTTCTGCTACAACAGGAATATCAGGTGCTGCAATCCGCAGAGCCTCAAGCAATATAATCTCAGCCTTCCTGTCCGCTTCAGTAACCGGGCTGTTGTCATTTTTTACTTCAACCGGGAAATCTTGTCTGTATATATCGAGAATTACTCTGCCTGCTTCATGTACCGTTTTAAGCAGTTCCCGGAAGAGATCATCATATTGCATGTGAATTCTTTGCTTTCCTGACAAATATTATCGAAGTACCAGCGCCAAGCTCTGCTATAATGCACTTTGATTCGCGATTGGAGCTGTTGGGCAAAATCAGATTAGTGGTTATTTTATGTCCGGATGGCGAAGTGATGCCTGAAACACTTTTATAACAGCTAAATCATGAACTATTGGCGTTTCATAGCACTGCGTGTATCAATATAACAGAGTTTTTTATATCCTGTTATTCTATGGACCGGGAAAATATACACAAGGATGCATTTGCATAAAGGGGCGGGTATGAATTTGAAATTTCAGCTTGAAGATCTGGATCTGGCAGCATTGATCTCCAGTCGCATTTGTCACGACGTAATTTCTCCTGTCGGCGCAATATCCAATGGCCTGGAAGTGCTCGACGAAGAGCATGATGAAGAAGTCCGCGATTATGCTATGGACCTTATCAGGAGAAGTGCTGAACAGGCATCTGCTAAACTTCAGTTCGCACGCCTGGCATTTGGAGCAGGCGGGTCTGCTGGAACTGAAATAGGAATGAACACTGTTCAGCCAATCGCAAATGGCATCGTTGACCCTGACAAGCATAAAGTCATTTGGGAAACGTCTCTTTCAAGTCTTTTTAAAAATCACGTTAAATTATTACTGAATTGCGTTGCTATTGCTCTTACAACTCTACCTCGTGGTGGTACAATCGAGATTGATGTATCAGGCACAAAAGAGCGGCCATCAATGACCGTTGTATGTGATGGACAAGGTGCCCGAGTGCCAAAATCATTCATTGATATTAACTCTTCCTCATCATCGAAACTCCTTGATACACAATCGATACAGGCCTATTACGCGATGAGACTGGCAAGAGAAAGTAATATGAAGATAGATATTTTTGAGCAGGGTGGAAGTATTTTCTTAAAACTTGAATCTACTTTGTAATATTGCCTGAATCCAAAAAATATACTTATAATTTCAAGTAATTTTAACCCTTTGTCGTCAAAATCACGTCGTCACAAATATCTTATTTGGCGAATGTTGTATAGCTCGTGTTTTTGGGGAGAGAGGTATAGGTTATGGACGATCTCTTAGGTGAATTCCTAACGGAGACGGCTGAAAGCCTTGATGTTGTCGATGTCGAGCTGGTCAAGTTCGAGCAGGAACCAAATAATGCTGAGATCTTGGGGAATATCTTCCGCCTGGTTCACACTATTAAAGGAACTTGTGGCTTTCTTGGTTTGCCCAGGCTTGAGGCGCTTGCTCACGCGGCAGAAACTCTCATGGGAAAATACCGCGATGGTGCTGCGGTTACCCAGGAGGGCGTTACTCTCATTCTGGAAACGCTGGACAGAATTAAAGAGTTGCTTGCTGAGCTTGAGCAGACCGGTGCAGAGCCTGAAGGTAAAGATACCGATCTAATATCCAAGCTTAATGTTATTTCTGAGGGCGGCACACTTGAAGGTTCTGATGCCCCTGCTGAAGAGGCTGCTCCTGAGCCAGAGCCCGAACCGGAGCTGGCTCCTGAACCAGAAAAAGAACCACGTCTGGGGGAAGTCTCGCTGGATGAACTTGAGCGTGCATTTCTTGAAGCAGAAGGCCCTGACGGCATAGATCTTTCACCGCAGGCTGCTGCCAATCTGGCTGCGGAAGCAGCTGCAGCTGGTAAAGGTAAGGATGCATCGGCTGAAGAGCCAAAAGCTGAAGAACCCAAAGAAGCGGTTGAAGAAGAGGCAAAGCAGCCCGAAGCTGCGCCATCAGCAGATGAAAAAACAGCACAACCTCAAAAAGAAGCTCCCGTAGTAGCACAGACTATTCGTGTCAATGTTGAAACACTGGAAAACCTGATGACGATGGTTTCAGAACTTGTTTTGACAAGAAACCAGCTTCTGGAGATGGTAAGACGTCTTGACGATAGCGAATTCAAAGTTCCATTACAGCGTCTTTCAAACGTAACCGCAGAGCTGCAGGAAGGGGTTATGAAAACCCGAATGCAGCCTATAGGTAATGCCTGGCAGAAGTTACCAAGAATTGTTCGCGACCTTTCAAAAGAGCTGGATAAAAAAATCCAGCTGGACATGATTGGTGCAGAAACTGAGCTTGACCGTCAGGTACTGGAGCAGATCAAAGACCCGCTTACGCATATGGTGCGGAACTCTGCTGATCACGGTCTGGAAACAACGGCTGACCGCATAAAAGCTGGTAAAAATGAAATTGGTAAGGTTGTACTTCGTGCCTATCACGAAGGTGGACATATCATTATTGAAATTGAAGACGATGGTAAGGGCTTAAACCGGGACGCTATTGCTAAAAAAGCAATTCAGAACGGTTTGGCGACTGAGTCTGAAATTGAGAAAATGAATGACAGCCAGATTCATAAATTTATTTTCCATGCAGGATTTTCTACAGCGGACAAAATCACAAACGTATCCGGACGTGGTGTTGGTATGGATGTTGTTCGCACCAATATTGAATATATTGGTGGTAACGTTGACCTCAAATCTGTTCCTGGAAAAGGGACAACATTCTTTATCAAGATCCCACTTACGCTGGCTATCGTATCAGCTCTGATTGTTGAGGCTTCTCAGCAGAGATTTGCAATTCCTCAATTGTCAGTAGTGGAACTGGTAAGAGCTCACAAGGAAGGTGAGCACAGAATTGAGATGATCAACCGCACTCCTGTCCTGCGCTTGAGAAACAAGCTTCTCCCGGTAATTTATCTCAGTCGCCTGCTTAACCTGGAGGCTCTGGGGGAAGACGGAGAGGAACGAAACCTCGCTGAAGAAAACGTCTTTGTTGTTGTAACTCAGGTTGGCACTCAGACCTTTGGTATCGTTGTCGATAGCGTATTCCATACTGAAGAAATTGTTGTGAAGCCAATGTCAACTATGCTGCGAGAAATTTCAATGTTCTCGGGAAATACAATTCTCGGCGATGGTAGCGTTATCATGATCATTGATCCAAATGGTATCGCACAGCAGATTGAAACAGAACAGACGCCCGCAGTTGTTGATGCTGAAGGAGGTGCTGATATTATAGATATTGGTTCGCGCGCAACGACAACCATGCTTCTGTTCCGTGCAGATTCTAAAGAACTTAAGGCAGTTCCATTATCTCTCGTAACACGACTGGAAGAGATAAATGTTGCCGATATTGAGAAATCGAATGATCGTGATCTGGTTCAGTATCGCGGCACACTAATGCCTCTGATATACATCAATGATCGTGCAACACATCGTGAAGAGGGCCCGCAGCCAATTCTTGTATTCACTGATGAAGACAGGTCTATGGGGTTAGTTGTAGATGAAATTGTAGATATCGTTGAAGATCATCTGAATATTGAAATCTCGGCAGACAAAAAAGGAATGGTTGGATCTGCGATCATCAAAGGAAAAGCCACGGAAATTATTGACGTTGCTCATTATCTTCCAAAAGCTTTTGATGACTGGCTTGAGAACAAGGATGATAAGGCAGCGCATAAGGAATACAATCTGTTGCTCATTGATGATAGCCCGTTCTTCCGCAACATGCTTGCACCACTCCTTGGCGCGGCAGGTTACAAGGTAACGCTTGCAGAGTCTGCTCTTGATGCAATAAGGCTCAAGGATAACGGACTGGTATTTGATGTAATTGTATCTGACATTGAGATGCCTGATATGACAGGAATTGAGTTCGCTGCGTCGTTGCGTGGAGATTCCCGCTGGGGTGCAATTCCTATTATAGCACTCTCGTCCAATACATCTCCTGAGATTATAGAGCGTAGCAGAAAAGCTGGCTTTATTGATTACGTAGCAAAGTTTGATCGTGAAGGACTTATCGAGTCACTGAAAGAGTGTAAAACTATGTTAGGAGCTGCTGCATGAGTACTGACAAAATAGCTTCTGCTCTGAGTGAGGCAAACACCAGGGAATATGTGACAGTAAAAATATCGGGGCAATTGTTTGGGTTGCCTATTGAAAAGGTTCAGGACGTATTTATGCCTGATGCAATTACAGAAGTCCCGCTGGCACTTCCTGAAGTTGCGGGTGTGCTGAACCTTCGCGGTAGAATAGTTACAGCCATCGATATGCGCAAGCGTCTGAGTTTGCCGCCAAATGAAAATGTAACAGCACAAATGGCCGTTGGTCTTGAGTTTAACGGTGAGTCTTATGGATTGATAATTGATGAAGTGGGCGAAGTCTTGAAACTTGATCAAACGAACTTTGAAACGAATCCTTCAAACCTTGATCCCCGATGGACCATGATATCCAACGGTGTACAGAGGTTGGATGGTCAATTGATGGTGATATTGGATGTAAACCGTTTATTGGCAACTGATGACGTAAACCAGGCTGCTTAATTATTATGATATTTACACAAAGAAAAGTCCTTGAGGGGCTTTGGACATTTAAAGATGGAACGAGGTGTCCGGGATGAAGACTTGTTTAATTGTGGATGATAGTAGCGTAATACGCAAGGTCGCCCGCAGGATCTTAGAAGAGATGGAGTTCGAAATCACCGAGGCCGAAAATGGCCAGGAGGCGTTGGATTTCTGTAAAGCAAAAATGCCGGATGCAGTCCTTCTGGATTGGAATATGCCCGTCATGGATGGCTTTGACTTTCTAATTGCTTTGCGAGGAGAGCAGGGCGGTAATGATCCAAAGGTAATTTTCTGTACCACAGAAAATGACGCAGAACATATTACACGGGCAATAAGCGCCGGTGCAAATGAATACATCATGAAGCCATTTGATCGCGATATTGTAGAAGCCAAGTTCCAGGAAGTTGGACTGATATAATAGATCTGGAGTAAATAACTGATGACAACAGCAGAAGCAAATCTTGGAGCCGCGAGCAAAAAATCCTCGGATCCTATACGCGTTATGATTGTTGACGACTCTGCTGTTATGAGAGGAATTGTCTCTCGTTGGGTAGATGAAGAAGGTGGTATAGAGATTGTTGCACGTCATGCAAATGGCGAGCTGGCTGTAAATGATGTAGCAAACATAAAGCCTGATGTTGTTATTCTGGATATTGAAATGCCCGTTATGGATGGGCTGACTGCATTACCTCTTTTGTTAAAAAATTGTCCGACAACTAAAATTTTAATGGCATCAACTTTGACCCGTAGAAATGCGGAAGTCAGTTTGAAGGCTCTATCTCTTGGAGCCATTGATTATGTTCCAAAGCCTGATGGTAATGCAGGTATCACAACATCAACAACTTTCCGTAGAGAGCTGATTGAAAAAGTTAAGGCAGTTTGTGGAAAAAACCAGTACACCAATGCTGTCGTACATAAAGCTCCTTCTGCATTTTCTCAGCCTGGAGCCGCCGGCGCAGCGGCATCCGAGTTTAGTCTCAGACCCTTTTCAAGGGTACTGCCACGTATTCTGGCAATCGGCAGTTCAACAGGTGGACCACAGGCATTGGTAAAAGTAATGGAAGTGATAGCTGCTTCTGTTGAAAAAATACCGGTTGTGATAACGCAGCACATGCCCCCGACATTCACAACAATCTTTGCAGAGCATATTTCCAGAGTAGCTGGTCGTCTTGCAAAAGAAGGTGAAGAGGGTGAGGAAGTTGTGCAGGGCGGTATTTATGTGGCTCCCGGTGGTAAGCATATGATTCTGAAAGCTCAGGGCGGGAAAACAACGATTCATCTGGATGAAGGTCCTGAAGTGAATTTCTGTCGACCAGCCGTGGACCCGATGTTTGAAAGCGTTTCAAAAATATATAATTCAGCAGTTTTATCTCTTGTACTCACGGGTATGGGACAGGATGGAGCCGTTGGAGCAGGTGTAATTACAGATGCTGGTGGAAGCTGCATCGCACAGGATCAGGCTACAAGTGTCGTTTGGGGAATGCCCGGCGCCACAGCCAATATGGGAAATGCAAGTGCCGTCTTGCCACTGGATGAGATTGGCCCGAAAGTTAACAAGATTGTTAAAGGAGGAGTCTGATGACTCCACAGGATTTTGACTATTTTAAATCGCTGTTGAAAGAACGATCCGGGCTGATCTTGTCTGACGATAAGGGCTATCTTATTGAAAGTCGGTTAGGTCCAATTGTTAAGAAAGCGAATTTGGAAAGCATAACAGCTCTCGTGGAAGAGTTGAAGAAAGCTGGAAGTGAAGATCTGCGCAATCAGGTCACTGAAGCCATGACAACAAATGAGTCATTTTTCTTCAGAGATAAATTGCCGTTCAATCATTTCAAGGAAGCAATGCTTCCGCATATCCTTGAGACCAGAAAGCTGAAACGTTCTTTCCGTGTTTGGTGTGCAGCCTCTTCAACAGGGCAGGAACCTTATTCTCTTGCTATCACCTTGCAGGAAATGGGAGACCAGATCCAGGGATGGAGACCTGAGATAGTAGCAACTGATCTTTCAAGTGAAGTTCTCGAAAAAGCCCAGTCAGGCCTCTATAGCCAGTTTGAAGTGCAAAGAGGATTGGCCGCACCGCTTCTGGTTAAATATTTTGAGCAGGTTGGCAGTCTGTGGCAGATAAGCTCGACAATACGTGGAATGGTGCAGTACAGGCAGTACAATCTGCTGGACAGCTTTGTTCCATTAGGGACTTTTGATATAGTTTTCTGCCGTAATGTACTGATCTACTTTGATCAGAAAACAAAAATTGATGTGTTGAATAGAATCGCAGCACAAACAGCACCTGATGGCTTCCTGGTTCTGGGGGCTGCAGAGACTATTGTTGGTCTAACTGATGCCTTTGTCCCTGTTGAAGGGCGTAGAGGAATGTTCCAGAAAGCCACTGCAGAAAATGCAGGCATACTTAAAAACTCTGCTGTAGGTTAAAACAATATATTTGAGTATATCGCGTTTAATCTGGTTCACTTTCTCGATAAAGTGAACCAGATTAAACGCGACTACTCTAAATTGAATAAGTCGAGATAAGATC
>JBOEGA010000032.1:0-10822 GCA_050633205.1 Methyloligellaceae bacterium
CTAATTATAGGGGGAAGGTCACGTTGGTACTGCCCGCTATCCAATAAGGATGAAGCTACATCAAGGGCCACCAAAGCACTGAGACAGGTTGCATTTATATCAAATCCTGTAATCGCTTCCTGCAAATTTAATCCAGCCAGAATTTTGGCTGCATTGCAGGGTATTGCCTGCTCCATAGTACCAGAGGCAGCTATCAGGCAATCAATGTGGTTTGAGGTTAGGTTGGCACTATCCAGGGCTCGATTAAGTGCTTCAACAGCCATCCGGGATGCGGTTTCTGTCGTCGCATAATGCCGATAAGCCACCCCCGTTTTTTTTTCGATGGTCCCTTCTTTTAAGTCATTTTCTTTATCCAGCTTTAGAGAAGACACCCTTGCTGAAGGCAGGTAAACACCGCTCCCTGACAATTCCAGTCTGCGCATTTTTAATAACGTCCAGTCAAAGATTTTTGCCCTTCTATGAAATCCGGAGCAATTAACAAACGAAATCCAAGCCAGTTAACCGAGGCCAAGCATATTACATCACTAAGTAAAGCTCTAACATTGTTCATATCATGTCATATTCTATCAATCCTATTTATGAAAAGTCGGATACTTGGTATTATATAAAGCTCCTTGTCGTATTTTTTAGTATTTTCACCGGCATGAGCAGTAATGAAGCTTAGTTTTTCTGGCAACTGTCAAAAATGAAGCGACTTCATCTGTATCTTGATAAGCGCTATTTACTGTCCTGTGGTATTGGGTCATTTTACTTATGGTTCCCTAAATTTCTAGTAGCGTAAATAGTGGGCTTTGGCACAAAAAAACGATTGCCTGTAATATCAAATGAGTTTAGCTGAGATATGATCAGACATTTCCGGGTTATTCGCGGGGCAAGACTGCTATATCTTCAAATTCGGCTATCACATTAACTCAGCCATACGAGCGATCCTAACCCGAAGCAGTCGTATTCCAAAAAGTCTTTCTGTTGAGTTTTTATATGGTGCATTCGACCAGTAAACGCTATTAAATCAATGCATTAAAATATGAAAGATCCCTGTAAGTATTTAAAAAAATAAAGGTGACTGTAGTTGGTAAAGTCTTGCTCTTGTGTTACGTAATCAGGCAACTTGCGGAGTGCATATGAATGCAGCAGACTTCATCCTCTTTCACTATCAATTTTCTGGAGAGAGAAGCAATGAAAAGAGTCCTGATTACAGGTGGTGCAGGGCAGTTGGGTACTATTTTGAGACGTCGGCTCAACGATGCATATGATCTCCGGATCTCTGATCAGGTTAAAGTAAGAGATTTATTACCAGACCAGGAGTTCGTAAAGGCTAATCTTACTGATTTAAGTGCTGTCAGGCCTGCGGTTTCAGGGATGGATTGTGTCGTTCATATGGGGGCTTATTCTCTTGAAGAAGAATGGGATACTCTTTTGCAGGCAAATATAATAGGGACTTATAATATTCTTGAAGCAGCAAGGCTGGAAGGTGTTAAGAGAATTGTGTTTGCCAGTAGTAACCATGTTGTTGGTTTTTATGACAGGGTGTGTAAGCTTGATCATCGGAGTCTACCAAGACCTGATAGTCGTTATGGTGTCAGTAAGGTCTTTGGCGAACAGATGGCAAGCCTTTATGCTGATAAATATGGATTGGAAGTTGCGTGTATTCGAATCGGTCATGTAACTGATGTCCCTCAAGAACCTATAAGCCTGAGTATTTGGCAAAGCCCCAGGGACCTAGAGCAGTTGATACATATCTGCCTAACAAATCCAGAAATAAAATACGAAATTGTGTATGGAATATCAGACAATGAAAGAGCTTGGTGGGACAACAGCAACGCTTTTCGCCTTGGTTATAAACCGTTGGATAAAAGCGAAGATTATGCTGCGGACATTCTATCACCAGAAAAAAAATGGAAGGTCTACCCTCTTGCTAAGCAGAAACAGGGCGGGCAATTTGTTCTTGCTGAAAGAGGCTGGGGGCCTTCTTTCCCGAAAACAAAACGCTCCCAAAAGATAAAATCGCTTATAAAAAAGGCTCTGAAGCAAACATTAAATACGGTTTGGCCTAAGAAATAACCAAGTACAAATCTGTTTGCTAAAAAAGCGATATCTACCAAAAATCGATTGAATGTATGCTGAAGGGTAACTTACCCAAAGCATCTGCTTTTTCAGGTTCCTCCCCAAGCACAAGCAGTTTTCTCGGTCGAGCCTCAAATTTCACCTGTTGAGATTGCGTGCTTCTTGAGTTTATAGGTAAAGGAATTCTCGCCTTTAATAAATAATCACCTTCATCTCCCTTATGCCTGTACATCATTCGAGCAATATGAAAGTCAGATGAATTCAATTCATAAACGCACCGTCTTTTTTTTACATTCATCGAGGCCTTGATAGTAACTGTAAGGCCTTTGGCATTTGCAGGAACCTCAAACTCACATGTACAACCAGCAGTATCAATCGTTTTATTTTCAGCAGCAACTTTACGAACCTTACTCATCTTAATTACCGAAAAAGTATTGCGATTAATTGGATTGGTGCTTTGTAGCTGCTTTCTAAATTGAATTCTTTTGAAATATGATCGCCCAAGACTACTAATGATTGTATGATTTTCCAGAGGACGAGCCTGCAATAGAGCAGAGAGTAAAGCTGGCAATCGTTTTTTGCCAAGATTACCAACTTTCTCCAGAACTTCTTCCGGTATTGGTGATTGTAAACGATGTGATAAAAACGACAGAACTATCGCTGCATGAGGAGCAAGGTTACGTTTTTTTATGAGGTTAACAAAAAGATCCCAGTCTATATTCCCAGAAGAAATGACGTTGTCACAATCAACAATCCAGTCACTGTGCCTGTGCCCATCAACACTGCCATGGGCGATAGCAATTAACAGCATATCGGTTTCGCATGGAATACGCGCCTGTGTCCCCATAAAGTCAACAACAGACGACCGGTTCCATACGTCTTCATCAAGCTGTTGTTCTGCTCCCAGAACTCGAAAAAGGCTTTGGTGAATGTCAATATCACCAAACTCACCTTTGATGAAGTTCAAGCCCACAATACCATCAGCTAACGTTTGGGCATAACATAATGATCGACCATTCTTGGTCTCCCATCCATCTTCATTCAGTATTCTCAGAGCTTCCTTAAACTGAGCAGGACGTATCAAGATGTCTACATCACTGATAATTCGCCCCTTTATGTTGTTCTGTGAAGATGCAGCTCTAGCAGCCCCCTTGAACAATAAGACTTCTATGCCGGCGTTCGTTAATTTTTGTATGGCAGGCTCAGATGAGCGCAGGGAAAGTCTGGACTTGGTCCAGAACATTCTGACGAGACCGTTTAAACGAGCTCTGTTTGGAACACTGATATCGTTCTCGCTAAATCTAGCTGCAATTGGTAGTAAAAGGCGTTGTTCTTTCCAGTGGACATCATCAATATCGTAACTAGTCATCCAGTCTTTAAACAGCTTTTTGGCCACTTCTTCATCTTTTAAAGCAGCAGCTCTGAGTAGTTGTTCAGTATGTGCTGTTGGCCAGGCCCAGCTATAATTTGGAAATATTCTTGATGATGAACGAATGTTGATTGGGAATAACATAACTGGCCCTTACCCATTCTTTAGTTTTTCAGCTTCACGTCTGCGCAAAATTGCTGCCCTCGCAACATTCAGGTATCCACTATCACGGGCTGAAGTCTTATTGTATGATAAACTTCCTTCCCGAATGCGCCGTAAAGCGAGGACCTCTGGAAGCTGCTTTAATACGTTTCCGCTTTCTCGTATCCTGGCTAACCAGTCAATCATCTCACCGGCTCCACCTGCAGGGTCAATGATGTCGCCATTGAACAAGGCAACTTCTGTACGAATAACCATCGTTGTCCTTAACCAGCCGTCACTAACCTGACCGGGATCATTCGGATCGTCCAGATTGCGGAATGTTTTTATTCTGGAGAAAACACCTGATAACTCTTGATTAATGCACAACTCTTCCAGTTGTCTCTCCATTTTATGAGGTAACCAAAGATCATCAGAATCTAGAGTCGCTATTGTTTTAGTAGTAACCTGTTTAATGCCAGTAGTCGTTGCATGCCCGGGGCCGCTATTAGTCTGTTTGAGCAGTTTTATGGGGCCTTCAAGGTTTTCAACTATTCTAACAGTATTGTCTGTTGATCCATCATCAACTACGATAATTTCCTCAGGTGCAACAAATTGTCGGAGAACAGAGTTAACGGCCTCACTAATTGTATTTTCGGCATTATAGGCTGGAATAACTACAGAATATTTCATTACAGTTTATCCCATTCGTAGAGTTGCTCAAGTTGCTTTGTATCGAAAATATCTCCCGGTAGCTTATAATCTGACATTGCTTTTCGTCGTTTAACTGATTTGAGTAATGCTCTTGCAAATTCCCTGCGGGAAGTTTGAACATCTCTTGTCATGTTTGTTGTGTGTCTGCGGTAATAAACACCAATTTCATCGCTTACTATATAATTTGGTTTCTGCTCAAAGAGGCGTAATAAAAAATCCACATCCTCAGCCATGATACAATCAACATCAAACATGCCAACTTTCTTTACCAACGAAGTGCGGTAAATACCAACAGCTAGTTGCACGCAACGGCCATCAAGTGTCGAAGAGTTTTCGCATGGAGCAAGAGAACCCGGAGGAGCCTCTCGAAAAAAGCGAACTGTGGAGTATAAAACGTCAAGTTGACTATCATCTGCAAAAAACTTTAAGTCCCGTTTGAAACGTCCTGCAGGGGACAAGTCATCTCCATCCAGAAACGTGACCAGATCTGCGTCTTCCGGAATATTATTCAGGGCTACATTTCTGGATTTTGTTATTCCCTGATTTTCAGTTGTTATGATACTCAGTTCTTTATTCTCAGATGCAATTTGTGCAAGAATATCACCAGTGCGGTCTATTGAACCATCATTAACAACCAGAATATGTAGATTAACGTCACCCTTTTGGGAAAGTACTGATTGGATACTGTCTCGAATAAATGGCTCGACGTTATAAACAGACATCAATACAGCTAACTTCATTGCTTTGCACTTTCTATAAACGCTTTTATTGAACCTGCTATCTCAACAGGATCAGTTCCTAAATGAACCTTATATGCAGGCAGTGCTCTGCAAATTTTAGCTGCAAAGTTCATTGTTTTGTGCCAGTTACCCGTTAACTGATAAAGATTGCTCGGGACCAGGCTCAACATAGCTTCTTTGCTGGAAGTTTTTTCAAAAGATGTTTTGACTGAATGTGATATCTTTGGCAGTAATATTGCCTTGATATTAAGGTGGCTGGCTCGTTTGCCCGCGCCTAGTCGCTCAAAGTCAAAAAGATATTTATTCTGCCAGTTAGGTCCTGTAAATATGTTGTCGGCTAAACTCAGGTCATTACGTTCAAGGCCGCCAATATCCTGCTTTAAATTTTTGATTAACGGGTATGTCTTGATACACTTATCGTTGATATCAGCAACAACATAATCATCGCCGACGCTATCAAGTCCACTAAGAATTCCTGCCAGTGTTGTTCCCGATTTACCTGATCCACCCGCTCCAGATAAAAGAACTCCGATGCCCTCAAGACCAAGTGTTCCTGCATGGATGAGACCTTTGGAGGTGTTATGGTAGGCCCAGTGAATAAATTGCCTAAGAGGAAATGTAGGCTCCCATGGTGGTAGATGTTCATCGCTTTTTATAAACTGTACACCCAACCCTTCAGTATCTGAGTAATATTGCCAGATACCGTAATTCGTATCGCATGTACCATCGAGATCGTGCTGCTGTAAGTACTCAACAAATTCTTTAATTGAAAATGCATCCGAAACTACTGGCATCAAGGGAAGACCCGGATTGCTATTCGCATCCATGAGGTGCACTGTAATGACTTTGCTATCTTTTTTCTCAAGGGCAGTGCTTGAGACCAGGTTATTTTGACAAAACTCAATATAGCGATTACTGGAGAATGCTCCTTTTATAGTTAAACCGGGTAATTCCAGACAGTGTTGTTGAGTTTTATCAGCATCCTGATTTTGCGCGCAATCAAACAAAGTTTGTGCATGATCGCGCACAGCCTGCAAATTTGGTACAGGCATTTAATTTACTGCCGGTTTAACTGGCCAGCCTTGAGTTTCTTCTACATCATGGATTGGGTCGGCAAGAATGAGATCTGAAAGTTCATCAAAAACCTCAATAGTTGGCTTTGAATCCATTTGAAGCAACTCTTCAGCTTCAGATTGCCTTAAATCTCGTCCATTTTCAGCTGCATCAGCGGTAATAAGTTCAAGCTCAACCAATCTCTCTATAAATAAAGAGACCACATCGCCACCTATATCCTGTTTGGCAAGAATATGGGCAGGTGCAACGCCATCCATGAGGAATTTCCAGATTAAAGCAGCACTTTTATCAATTGCGTGGTACTTGCCTGATGCCAAGTTTAGAACAACATATTCTCCATCGAATTCCTCAAATACAACATCTGTACTTGAAAGTACAAATTTTGATTTCATACTCACCACCATAACTGATAGCTCCTTCCCACCCACATATTTTATATATCTATTAGTTTAACTTACCGCCGATGATCTCTCTTTAGCCGAGAGTATTCCAATCACAATTCATCCCCCAGTTAAGACGGGGGAGAGCAAAAGGAATAGCAAGTAAAACAGCTTGCACGAGTTTTTTGATGCCTCTTGCTTGCCGTCAGATGTAAGATTATGGAATTTCCGCAGAAAAATTCCCATAACCTTGATTTTTAGCATGGGTATATTATAAGTTTCAATGCACTTATCGAACATTATTCACAATTAATGTTAAGGTGTGGGAATGCTGAATATGGGAGGCTTTCTCGAAGGGATAATTGAGAAATATTGCCTAGTTTACAGGCTTTTGGTCTAAAAGCATATTTGGTTAATTGGCGGAGAATTGAGTTGACTGATTATAGTCCCGTTTTGTTATGTAATTCATTCTGCTTGCTTGGTGAGTCTCCTGTTTGGGATTCTTCAAGTGAAACGCTTTTTTGGACAGATGTGGTTGGCAAAAAAGTCTGGCAGTGGTCTCAAAAACAAGGAGCGTCCAGTGGTAATGTATCACAGTCCGTTGGGGGGCTAGCAAGAGCATCAAATGGTAAACTCGTTGTGGCATCTGAGCGGGGGGTGGGCTTTTATACGCCGGGGATGACTGAAATCAATATGATTGAGAGTGATTTATCTCCAGCGGGTACTTTGATGAATGACTGCAAATGTGATAGACAGGGCAGATTAATTGCAGGTTCAAAAATCTTGCAGGGCAAAAAGCGTAATGCCTGTCGCTTTGTAATTGACAAAGGGACAGTCAAAAATACCAAAAGGGGCTATCTGATATGGAATGGGCCAGCTTTTAGTCCCGAAGGAGATAGGGTATATTTTGCTGACTCGCCAACCAGAAGAATTTTTCACGCTAGCTATAATATAAAAAAAGGACATTTTGGATGGGCCAGGACTTTTACTAAGCTTAGTGATGATGAAGGCTATCCGGATGGCATGACTATTGATGCGGAGGGTAGACTTTGGAGTGCGCGATGGGGCGGTTGGTGTGTTGTCCGTTATGATGCCTCCGGAAAGGTCGATTTAAAGATTCAATTGCCAGTACCTAATCCCACATCGCTAACATTCGGCGGTCCAGACTACAGAGATCTATACATTACGTCTGCCAGAGAAGGGTTATCCGAGCAAGAGCTTGGTGATGCTCCTCTATCGGGTGCTGTGTTCGTTATTCGGACTGAAAATCAAGGTCTCGAGGAAGTTACATATTCGGTATAGTAGCAGGGCAATACTCGACTGCAATTGGCACGGAAGAGAATTGCTGCCCTCTTGTATCTTGAGCTGTTATTAGGTGAATAATTGCCGTGCAGGGTAATTTCAAAAACGTGGTCAGCTAAATGTAAAGTGCTGCCCCAAAGGCTTTTTAAGCCTTAAAGCTATACTAAATATCGACTTTTTCAGCTATTTCCAATGCATCATCAACTTCAACACCAAGATAGCGAACGGTACTTTCAATTTTTGTATGTCCGAGAAGAAGTTGTACAGCTCTTAAGTTTCCTGTTCGACGATAAATTAGTGTGGGTTTGGTTCTTCTAAGGGAGTGCGTTCCGAATATTTGAGGATCCAAACCTATACCTGCAATCCAGTATGAAAGTAATCTTGCATATTGCCTGGTTGAGAGATGTGTAAGCTTTCGTCCAGGAAAGAGATAATCCGTAGATTTATTTCTGTGTCTTAGGAGGTCATCAACTGATTGTCTGGTATGTTCCGTAAGTTCAAATTTTACCGGATGCCCTGTTTTTTGTTGGCGAATACGAGCTCTGTCATTCGCATATCCAAGTGGAGCTACATCGCTGACCCGGATGCGGACAAGATCACAGCCTCTCAACTTACTATCAATTGCCAAATTAAAAAGAGCCAGATCACGAACCTTGCCATCAAGTTGCAATTTTGTCCGAATGGCCCAAACATGTTTGGGCTGTAAAGGAGGCTTTGCTCCTGTGAGTTTACCTTTATTCCATGGTATTTTTTTACCAGTTGGTGTCAATTCATCATTCATCACTTATCTCCTTGCCTTGAAATGAAAATAGACACTTTTATGGTACATAGGAGAACTGTATCTCTGGCATCGATTTTTGTCTTAATACTGAGGGATAAATTTGAAGAATGGTCAGGTGTAGATGTGTTTTACTCGCAGTAAACTATGCAAGTTGATAAGGTCACCTAACCCCATTACGAGATTCCGGTCCTCCCCTAATCGCCAACATTTGATCTTGTTATCTGGACGGAGGAAACGTGCCAAGAGCGGTCAAAAGAAACAACATACGAAACAGCTCGTTTCTCATAATCCAGATTTATAGCTGACATTTTTGTTTTCAACTTTTCAGACATGTGGATAGGTTGTTTTGATAGATCATTCGCTGATTTTAAATAAGCAAGTGCTATGTGTAAATCTTAAAAACAAAGTATTTCACACAACCAAGACTCATTTCAATCAGTGTAAAAATTCAAACGTCACCTGCAATATGTAGCTTTGTGAACTCAATTTGAAATTTTGCTAATATAGTCGTGGATGTGCGTTGCGCAATTGGGCTACTCTAAACTAAAAGTATTCATTAATTTTGACAATGGTGAGGTATATAGATTATAGAATGGCGTTTAATTAATTATGGTTAGGGTAGCAAAAATGTCATTTCTAAAAGAATTCCAACAATTTGCAATGCGCGGTAACGTGGTTGATATGGCCGTGGGTATTATTATAGGTGGAGCATTTGGAACAATAGTTAAATCGCTTGTGAATGATGTAATAATGCCGCCAGTAGGTATATTGCTTGGTGGTATTGACTTCTCCGATCTTGCCATCACGCTTAAGTCAGCAGTTGGGAAGGATCCTGCAGTGATGCTTAAATATGGAGCTTTTATCAACTCTGTGATAAGTTTTTTGATAGTAGCATTTTGTGTGTTCTTGCTAGTAAAGACTATGAATGAAGCAAAATCTCGCTTTGAGACAGAAAAAGAAGAAGAAACAAAAAAAGAACCTCCAAGAAATGAAGTATTGCTTGAGGAAATTAGGGACCTGCTTAAGAGTAAATAAAATTTCTATACTAAAGATGAAATGTAATGGTCTCGTATGATATCAGCTTGGATGCGGAACAAAAAAAGCGACTGGGCTGAGTGAAGCTTTATGAAGAGCTTGGCAATGCAGGATTAGTTTGTCTGCGCTGCGGGATCAGTAGTCCGACGCTGAGAAAGTAGCTCAAACGCTATGCAGATGCTGGTGTTGATGGGCTGTCTGATCAAAGTAGAAAACCCTTAAGCTCTCCTAGAAGGAAAGTTTTTGATGAACAGAAGGCTTTGATCCTTTCCACGCGCGAGGAAAGAAAATTTGGTGTGAGGCGTATTCAGAATGAACTGAAACGCCTTCATTATTTTTCATTATCTCTTGCAACTATTCATAAAATTCTCACCAGAGAAAATGTAAAATCACTGACCGTAAAGCGCCACTACCGTAAACAACACAAACGGTATAACTGTAAAATTCTAGGCGAGAGAGTGCAGATGGATGTCTGCAAAGTTGCTCCAGGACTTTATCAATATACTGCTATAGATGATTGTACACGCTGGAAAGTTGTTGAACTGTATTCTCACCGCACTGCAAACAATACGCTCGACTTTCTTGATCAGCTCCTTGAGCGTATGCCATTCCCTATCCAACGTATTCAGACTGATAGGGAGCGAGAGTTCTTTGCCTATGCTGTTCAGGAAAGACTTATGGATTGGGGTATCAAGTTCCGTCCAATTAAACCTCGCTCCCCCCATCTCAACGGAGAGGTAGAACGGACTCAAAGGACTGATTTGGATGAATTTTATTCTACGGTGGATATAGCAGATCCAAACCTATCTGACCAGCTCGCAGAATGGGAATTTTATTACAACTGGCATCGTCCCCAGAGTTCTCTGGCAGGTAAAACACCATGTGAGAGGCATTCAGAATTAATGGATAAAACGCCTCTCTGGGAAGAAGTCAGCAACACCTATGACCCAAGCAAAGAACGGATCAAGCAGCAGAATTATAGGATTGGCTCAGCAGTGAAAGAGTTGAAACCATGTCAGTGAATCTCACAGATTAACAGTCCTTAAAGTTTTTTTTCTCACATGCTGACATACGATCGAGAGCATTTTGAATGTCTTGATTTGTACTAGCCTCGACAAGATCTGACAGTTACCGATTTATCAGCGGTGATTGTCAGTTCAGGTTTAGTTCAGATATTTCTCCTTCGCAGCTTGTTTTCCATCGATAAGAGTTTGCAGTGGTGTTC